>JAATFE010000184.1 GCA_015655365.1 Terriglobales bacterium | reverse complement strand
GTTCCGCCCACAGCCTTGGCCGTGCGCGAGTCCACCAGCACCGCGTCCACATGCGGGTTTTGCGCGTGTTGGGCAAGCTCCGCCATGATCGAATCCGCGCCAAAATGCACCACGCGCAAAATTTTGATCTCCGGCCCAAGGCGCTCTCGCAGTTTTGCCGGAAGCTCCGGCGCGGCTCCGAAGTGCAGTTGCACGCCCGTCAGTCCGCTCTCGCGCACGGTGGCATAGATCTCTTCCAAGGCGGTATCCACAAAGACGCCGATCTTCTCCACCGTTGCCGGCAGGTGCGGCACAATCGCAGCCGCCTGCGCCGCCGTCACCTGCCGCAAGCTGGGCGCAAACACGAATCCCAAGGCATCGGCGCCAGCCTCAACGGCCAGCAGCGCGTCTTTGAGCGACGTGTTGCCGCAGATCTTGATCCACAGGCTCATGGCTTTGCGATAGCTCCTGCCAGCAGCGCGGACAGTGCCGCGCCAGGGTCGAGCTGGCGCATCAGGCTCTCGCCGATCAGGAAGGCGTCGAACCCCGCATTCCGCAGCCGAGCCAGGTCTTCGGAGGTAGAAATGCCGCTCTCCGCAACCCGCAACACGCCCGTCGGAATCCGGCCGACCAGTTCCAGCGAGGTTTCCAGGTTCACCTCGAAGCTCTTGAGGTTGCGATTGTTCACGCCGATGGCGTCCGCGCCACTCGCGCCAAGGGCATCCAGCACGCGGTCAAGTTCCTCGCCCGTGTGCACTTCAACCAGCACGTCCAGCGCGAGTCCGCGGGCAACTGCGGCAAAGCGCTTCAGCTCGGCGTCGGTGAGCGCGGCGGCAATCAGCAAAATCGCGTCGCCATGGTGGGCACGCGCCTCTGCGATCTGGTACTCGTCCACCACGAAGTCCTTGCGCAGGCAGGGCAGCGGAACCGCCGCCGAAGCCAGCTCCAGGTTGCGCAGGCTGCCCTGGAAAAACGGCGCATCGGTCAGCACGGAAAGCGCCGTAGCGCCGCCCGCCAGATAGCGCCCGGCCAGCCAGACAACGTCGAAGTCTTCGCGAATCAGTCCCTTGGAGGGGGATGCCTTCTTGATCTCCGCGATCACCGCCGGACCCGACTCAGCCCGCCGCCACAATGCCGCCGCCCAGCCGCGCGGCTGGTGCCCGGCTGCCTGCCGCTCCAGTTCGGCCAGCGGAACTCGCGCTTTCGCCACCGCCGCCGTGGCACGAGTCTCTACGAGGATTCTGTCCAGATGAGTAGCCATATCCTGCGTCGAGTATACGAGGAATCGCGCCGAAGCCGCGGCAATAGCGAAACCAGAGTCGATATATCCCGAAAGCACAGGTTTCAAGTCGACGGGAGCACCAGCGAGCGGCGACCCTGCACAAAACGCAACAGGCCACAGGGACTCTGGTTTCGCTCTAAAACTCTCCGCCTGTCTCCCTTGTGCACTTCAACCTATAATTGGCGAGGAGCCAGACAAGATCTATCGGCTTCAGAACCTGTCTTCGAGGAACCTATGGCCGCATTGATTGAAGCGATTAACGTCAAGCGCAAAATGTATTTTGAGTTTGAAAACACACCGTACTACTGCCTGGACGTGGAAGTCTCCACTCCCACCGCGCGAGGGGGCCAGACCTTGGTTCGCCTCAAGATGCGCAACCTGCTGACGCGCGCGGTCTTTGACAAGACCTTCAAGGCCAGCGACAAGTTCAAGGAACCGGACCTGGAGATGGTCGAGGCCTCCTATCTTTACAGTGACGGCGAGGGCTCCCACTTCCTGGATCAGGAAACCTTCGACACCCTTACCCTCTCCGAAGGCATGATCGGGAACGCCCTGGACTATCTGGCGGAGGGCGCCATTATCCAGTTGCACAAGTACAACGGCAATCCCATCGGTTTGCAACTGCCCACCCAGGTCGAGTTGGAGATCAACTATACGGAACCCGCGGTGCGCGGCGACTCATCGAGCGGCAGCGTCACCAAGTTCGCCAAGCTTGAGACCGGCCTCGAAATCAAGGTTCCCCTCTTCCTTCAGATCGGGGAAAAGGTCAAGGTCTACACGGAAACCGGGGAGTTCGCGGGCCGCGCCTGAGAACTGCCTGCAATTGAGCGCAAAAGAGCCCAACCGTCAGCGGTTGGGCTCTTTTGTTTGGGACCGGTAAGCGATGGATCTCACTCCGCGGGGGCGTCCAGTGCTACCGGTTTCTCGGTGTGTCTTCGATGGGTGCTCTTCTCCGCAGGACCGGGTAATTCCATGTTTTGGGCGTTTTCTGCCACGCGCAGGTGAATCTCCATCTGTTTGCGCGCTTCGACCGGATTGCGGGAATGGATGGCACGGAAGATTTCGCGGTGCATCTCGGCCATTTCGCGCAGATAGTTGGCGCGCTCCACGGTTTTGCGGCGCTTCTCGTACATAGCCGAGGCAATCGTTTCCATGAGGGCCGCCAAAATCGGATTGCCGGAAGCCTGCGCGATGATGCGGTGGAACAGCACGTCGTGCCTCAGAAAGTCCCCTGGGGTATCCACAACGGCATACATTTCCGCAACTTGCTCTGCCAGCGCGGCATAGTGCTCTTCCTTGCCGCGTTCGGCGGCCAGGGCAGCGATATTGCCTTCAATAATGAGGCGGGCTTCGAACATCTGCCAGAACTGAAATCCGTGCAACACGCCCATCAGGCTCAAGGATGCCGTGCTGAAGACGGCCGGCCCATCGGCAATGAAGGTTCCGACCCCGTGCCGCACCTTCATTACGCCCATGGCGGTCAGGTAGCCCAGGCCGGTGCGCAGGCTGGCGCGGCTGATTTGAAGCGTGCGCGCGAGCTCGCGTTCAGGGGGGATGCGATCGCCGGGTTGCAGGGTACCTTGCTCGATGAGACCACGGATGTGGTCGACCACTTTCATGGTTCGATCGGTATCGGGATCATCCAGCCTCGGCCGTGGCATATTGGGCAAATCTCCATTACTTTCGCGTCGTTTATCGACATCTAAAGATTAGCATTAATGCTCGCTTCGACAATCTCTTTCTTGGCTTATTGGCATTTTCCGGTGCCGCGTGTATCCTTGTGGTCAGACCGCCTCACCCGCACTGCATCGGCCTCCCGCAGGCACGGCGCGTGGAGCGATGTACGCTGTTTTCTGTTGATTTTCATCGGTTTCAGGGTTTCCCATACAAGACGAGGAGCGAACCACCAATGAGTTATGGTTTGAATATCCGCAAGGATGCAGCATTGGATTGTCTGTCGCTGGGCGCTTTGGTGCACCGGCTCGATACAGGGATCATCCCCTTCCGCAAAGCCGCCGAGTGCAAGATTCACGTCAGCGGCGGCGAGTTCAACGTGGCGGCCAACCTGTCCGACTGCTTTGGCCTGAATACAGCCATCGCTTCGGCCATGGTCGACTACCCCATCGGCGACCTCATCGCCGAGCGCGTGCGCGCCATGGGCGTCAAACCGATCTATAAGCACTTCAAGCACGACGGCGTGACCGGCCCCAACATGGCCACCGTTTACAGCGACCAGGGCGCCGGTGTACGTGCCCCCGTGGTCTTCTATAACCGCTGCAACGAGGCCGCCGGAAAACTGAAGCCGGGCGACTTTGACTGGAAGGCCATCTTCGCCGGCGGCATCCGCTGGGTCCACTGCGGCGGCATCTTTGCCGCTCTTTCGCCCACCACGGCCCCGTTGGCCGCGGAGATGATGAAGGCAGCCAAGGAAGCCGGCGCCGTCACCTCCTTCGATCTGAACTACCGCCAGAAATTGTGGGACATCTCCGGCGGCGCCGAGAAGGCCGTTGAGACCATCGCCAAGATCGTGGAGAACGTAGATGTGCTGGTGGGCAACGAAGAGGACCTGCAGAAGGGCCTGGGAATCCCCGGACCGGAAGTTGCAGCCAAATCGAAGCTCGACCCCAGCGTCTTCTTCGGCATGATCGACAAGGTGACGAAGAAGTATCCCAAGGTGAAGGTGGTAGCCACGACGCTGCGCGAAGTACACAACACCAACCATCACAGTTGGAGCGCGGTTGCCTGGATGGACGGCAAGACTTACACGGCTCCCACGGCGGAGTTGACCGTGGTTGACCGCGTGGGCGGCGGAGACGGCTATGCAGCCGGGTTCATCTATGGCCTGCTAAGCGGCGAAGCGCCGGAAGAGGCGGTGAAGCTGGGATGGGCACACGGCGCATTGCTGACCACCTACCCCGGCGACACCACCATGGCCACCGTGGACCAGGTCCGGGCCTTCGCCAAAGGCGGGTCGGCGCGCATCCAACGCTAGTAGACAGAAACTGTTCCCGGCCGGCGGCGATCCTCAGCGCAAGGCCGCTGGCCGGGAACAAGCGTGTGCTACTGGCGTTATGGTCACACGCGGCACTCAATCGCAGTATCATCTCAGGGGAATTCAGGAGAAGGTATGACCGCTGCATCGTGTGATATTGGCCTGATCGGCCTCGCCGTTATGGGACAGAATCTGGTCCTCAACATGAATGACCACGGCTTCAAAGTGGCCGTCTTCAACCGCACCGTCTCCAAGGTGGACGATTTCGTCGCCAACGAAGCCAAGGGAACGCAGGTTGTGGGTGCGCACTCCATCGAGGAACTAACCGGCCTGCTCAAGACGCCCCGCCGCGTCATGCTCATGGTCAAGGCCGGCGACACCGTCGACAAGATGATCGACCAACTGGTGCCCCACCTTGAAAAGGGCGACATCATCATCGACGGCGGCAACTCGCTGTTCACCGATTCCAACCGCCGCACCGAGGATCTGGCCGCCAAGGGCATCCTGTTCATCGGCACCGGCGTTTCGGGCGGCGAAGAGGGCGCCCGGCGCGGGCCCTCGATCATGCCCGGCGGCAACCCCGCCGCATGGCCGCATGTGAAGCCGATCTTCCAGGCCATTGCCGCCAAGGTTGAAGACGGAACCCCCTGCTGCGACTGGGTGGGCGAAAACGGCGCGGGCCACTACGTGAAGATGGTCCACAACGGCATCGAATACGGCGATATGCAGTTGATCGGCGAAGCCTATGACCTGCTGCAACGCGGGTTGGGTCTCAATGCCGACGAATTGCACGAAGTTTTTGCCGAGTGGAACAAGGGCGAGCTGGACAGCTACCTGATCGAAATCACCAGCGAAATCTTTACCCACAAGGACGAAGACGGAAAGCCTCTCATCGACAAGATTCTGGACGCTGCCGGCCAGAAGGGCACGGGCAAGTGGACCGCGATCAGCGCGCTCGATCTGGGCCAGCCGGTTACGTTGATCGGCGAGTCGGTCTTTGCGCGCTGCTTGTCGGCGCTGAAGGACGAGCGCGTGGCTGCGTCCAGGATTCTCACCGGACCGGCCACCAAGCCCGCTGTTGGCGACCGTGCCGCATTCATTGAGAACGTGCGCTGCGCACTCTACTGCTCCAAGATGATCTCGTACGCGCAGGGCTACATGCTGCTCAAGGCCGCGGCCAAGGAGAATGGCTGGAACCTGAACTTCGGCGGCATCGCGCTGATGTGGCGCGGCGGATGCATCATTCGCAGCCAGTTCCTGGGCAAGATCAAAGAGGCATACGACAAGAACCCCGCACTCGAGAACCTGCTGCTCGACAGCTTCTTCTCCGGCGCAATCAACCATTACCAGGGATCGTGGCGCAAGGCTCTGGTTCATGCCATCGAGTTGGGTGTGCCCACCCCGGCATTCTCCACCGCGCTGGGATTCTTTGACGGCCTGCGCAGCGAGCGGTTGCCCGCGAATCTGCTCCAGGCGCAGCGCGACTACTTTGGCGCGCACACCTATGAGCGCCTCGATCAGCCCCGCGGCAAGTTCTTCCACACCAACTGGACCGGCCGCGGCGGACGTACCGCTTCCTCAACCTACAACGCATAGCTCCGTCGCAAAGAAAGAAGGCCAGGCTCCCGATTTCAGGGTAGCCTGGCCTTGTTTTTGTTCTGAAGAATCGATACTTTGCTCCGAACCTACCGCAGCGTATCGAGCGGCGCCGGGTCCATATCGCCGTAATCCTGGTTCTCGCCGCCCATGCCCCAGCAGAAGCTGTAGGCCTGCGTGCCCACGCCGGAGTGAATCGACCAGACGGGAGAAATCACCACGTCGCGGTTGGCCATCACAATGTGGCGTGTTTCGTCGGGCGCTCCCATCAGATGGAAGACGCGCGCCGTGTCGGGCATGTTGAAATACATATAGACTTCCGTGCGGCGGTCGTGGGTGTGCGCCGGCAAGGTGTTCCACGAACTGCCCGGATGCAGATGCGTTACGCCCATCACCAACTGGCTGCTTCTTGCGCCGTTCAGATGGATATATTTGCAAATCGTCCGGTGGTTGCAGGTTTCCGCCGAGCCCATCTCCGTCGGATTGGCGTCTTCCTTGCGCACCAGCGCGACCGGATAAGTGGCATGAGAGGGATAGCTGAGCAGATAGAAGATCGCCGGTGTGGCTTTATCCTTCGACTCGAAAGTGACATTGGTATTGCCGCGGCCGACGTAGAGCACGTCGAGGTTGTTCAGCTCGTAGCTCTTGCCCTCGACCTTGACCACGCCGACGCCGCCAATGTTCAAGACGCCCAATTCGCGGCGCTCGAGAAAATAGGTTGCCCGCAACTGCGGATAGGTAGGCAATGCAATCGGGGCATCCACGGGAACGGCCATGCCGACTGCGACGCGCTCGATCTCTGGAGCATAGTTGAAGTTAATTTTGCCCGGCTCATAGAGCGCGTTGAGCAAAAAGGTTCCGCGAACCTCTTCCGTCGTCATGTGCTGAAACCGCACCTGGTCCGCCATCAAAATCGTTTTCATTGTTCCTCCAACCTTCTCCGCGGGTATCGTCCTCGACGCATGCCCACACTCTGCTTTTAATGTTTCTACTCCATTTTACTGTTTTGGGGCCTGCCGCGGGTCCCAGTTGTCCTTGCCGCGCAGAAAGACCGCGGGCTCGTACTGCCTGGCCTGTTCGGGAGTGAGGAAATGCGTGTGCGGATCGCGCTGGTCGTGCTGCGCTCCGGGACCCGTGGAATTGAATTCGGCATAGAAGACGGTTTCGAGGGAATGGGTCTCGCCGGGGTGCCATTCTCTCCAGCCAGCCGGGTCGATGTGGCTGCCCATCTCCGTGTTGAGGAAGGCAACGGTGGCATATGGCCGCCAGGGCCGGCCCAGAAAGACTTTGGCGGTCACGTCCGGCCCCACCGTGAGCTTGCACTGGTTGAAGACATAGCCGGAGTCCTGTTCGGGATAGTGCTTGGACTGCGCGGTGATGTAGCCGCCCGCGTGGGCCGTGCTGTGAATCTCGCAGCGCTCGAAGACCGCCTTGCTGTCGCCGAAGATGAAGTCGACGTTACCGGCCACGTAGCAATCGGAGAAATACTGCCGGGTGGGGACGCAGTTGGCTCCGTCGGTGCCGCAATTGCGGCTGCCGGCAAACACGGTGTCCTGGTTCCCCAGCAGACGCACGTTGTGGAAGATGGCGCGGTCGCCGGTAATCATCAGCGCCAGCGCCTGCGAACCGGCCGAAACCTGCGTATGGGTGCGGTTGAAGTCGTTCTCGAAGGTGATGTTCTCAGCGAAGAAGTTGTCGGCCGTTACATTCACCGTGGCGGAGTGGAGCGTGCCGCCGTTTTCTCCCGCGTTGCGATCGTTCACCACCAGGGTCTTCGAGGCGTCCTTATTGGCGCTGCGGATCTGGATGTTAGGCTTGTTCACGGTCAGCACTTCGCGGTAGGTTCCAGGCGCAACCAGCACCAGGCCGCCGGTCCGCGGAGCCGCATCGAGGGCGCGCTGAATGGAGTAGAAATCGCCCGTGCCATCGGCCGCAACATAGAGTGTTTCGTCCTCCGGCGGAACGGTTCCCGCCATCTCCGGAGCCGTGGGCAGCTTGGGGAACGGAACGAAGCG
>JAATFE010000154.1 GCA_015655365.1 Terriglobales bacterium | reverse complement strand
GCCATCAGCCAGTTGCAGTCGATGAAGGGGGATATGGGCATGCAGAGCGGCCTGATCGCCCGCAATCACGACGAGCTTGAGCTGCTGAAGCACAAGGGCGACCGCAACTACTATGAGTTCACGCTGAACAAGGGCGAGAAGAAGCCCGTGGGCACGGTCTCTATCGAGCTGAAGAAGACCGACTCCAAGAAGAATAAGCTCACGTTGATTGTCTATTCCGACGACAAGAAGTACGAGAAGAAGGACAGGAACGTGAACGAACCCATGCAGTTCTACAGTGGCAAGGACTCGATGCTGTTTGAGCTGGTGGTGAACTCGATCAACTCAAAGAACCAGGTCACCGGGTATCTCTCGACGCCCAAAAACGCGCCCGCGCCTATCTCTCGATAACCGCGGTGTGGGGCGTGAGCACCAGTTTTGGCTGGTAGCTGAAGGTCACGGCGAAGTCCAGGTCCTTGCGCGCGTCCCACTGCTGTTTCTTCATGCTGAAAGCTGAAACGACCATTCCCTCGACGGTTTGCCCAGGGGGAATGGTCGCCTCCGGCGACAGCGATTTGGCGTGCAGGGACGCCAGTTCCGGATAGATCATAAACACCTTCTCGTAATCCACCGGCAAGGCCGCATAGCTGGAGTGAATTCCATCTTCCAGCGTGGCGTTGGCCAGGATGTTGCGCATGAACAGCGGCTGCTCGCTCTGGTTGTGCACCCTGATCTGGACAAAGACCAGAATCTGGTCGAAGACCTCTTTGGGCATGGGGTCGCCGTTGGCGTCCATTCCGGAGGTTTCGGTGTGGCGAGGGTGAGCCCAGACCTGCACAATTTCTCCCGTAGCCGCGGGCGGCTTCTGCCCGGCAATCACATAGACGGCAATGGCGATCGTCACCACCGCCGCCGCGACGATGCTGGCCCAAACCACGTGGCTGGACCCCTTGGTGAATTCCTCACCGCGGGCCGCAACGTCGATTTCTTCCTGAGAATCCTGATGAAGAAGGCTCATGGCGCCCTTATCTTATCCCTACCGGAGCAAAGAGAGCTATGAATTCCTGCACTTTGGGGCAGAGGGGCTTGTTTTTGTGGACTTGGGAACGGGCTTTCCCGTGGCGGTTCACGGTCTGGGCCGTAGCGCCGCCAGAAAATCCTCCGCTTCCCGTGTATTCAGCACATCCTGTGGTCCCAGCCAGGCGCGGCGCAGTTGGCGCACGCCGTATTCCATCTTGCCCAAATGCCGGGTGTCGTGGGAGTCGGTGCTGATGACGATTTTGCAGCCCAGTTCCTTGGCCAGACGCAGGTCGCGCTCGTTCAAGTCCAGCCGCTCGGGGGCGGCATTGTGCTCCATGGCCACGCCCAGTTCCGCCGCACGCCGCTGCACTGCTCCCATGTCCAGGGCAAAGGGCTCTCGGCGCAAGAGCAGCCGGCCGGTAGGGTGGCCCAGAATGCGCACATAAGGATTTTCGATGGCGCGAAGCACGCGCGCCGTCATCTCCTCGCGGCTCTGCTCGAAGCGGGTGTGCACGCTGGCGATCACTACATCCATCTGGGCCAGCACCTCGTCGGCCAGATCCAGTGCGCCGTCGGCCAAAATGTCCACCTCGATGCCGGTGAAGATACGGATGCGGCCCTCCATCTTGCGGTCCACTTCGCGGATGCGTTCGATCTGCTCCAAAGCTCGCTTTTCGTCGAGGCCGTTGGTCATGGCCAGATTCTTGGAGTGGTCGGTGATGGCGATGTAGCCATAGCCCAGCGCCAGGGCGGCGTCGGCCATCTCGCGAATCGTGTGGTGCCCGTCGCTGGCGATGGTGTGCATGTGCAGGTCGCCGCGAATATTTGACCGATCGATCAGTTGCGGCAGACTGCCGTGTGCGGCACCCTCTATCTCCCCTAGGTTCTCGCGCAACTCGGGGGGAATCCAATCCATGCCCAGCGCGGCGTAGACATCTTCTTCGGTGGCCGCGGCCACGGGCGAGCCGTCGTCGAGCCGGGCCAATGCCCACTCGCTGAGCGTGTAGCCCATTTTGAGGGCGCGCTGGCGCAGCGAGACGTTGTGAGCCTTGGAGCCGGTGAAGTATTGCAGGGCGGCGCCATAACTGGCCGCGGGAAGCAGGCGCACGTCCACTTGCAGGCCGTTGGCTAGGTGGAAGCTCACCTTGTTTTCGCCCTTGACGATGATGTCGTGGATGCCGGGATAGGCGGCCACGTACTCGACCGCGGAGGCTGTGTGTTCCGGCTGGCAGGCGGGACCGGTCACCAGCAGGTCCAGGTCGCCAACCGTTTCGCGACTGCGCCGCAAAGAGCCGGCCGGCGTCACTTTTTCGAGCTCTTCGAAGGCCAGCAGGTATTCGGAGATGCGGGTGGCGGCATCCTCGGCCACATCGATGCGATAGCGGCCAGCGCTGCGGCGATAGTCCTCGATGCCCTTGCGCAGCTTTTCGATTTGCTTGACGCCCATGCGGGGCAGGCCGTCTAGCCGGCCCGCGTCGATGGCCAGAGCGAGCGCGTCGATGCTGCCAACCTGGGCCGCATCCCAGAGCAGGGCAACGGTTTTGGGACCCATGCCCGGCAGCTTGAGCAGTTCCAGCAGCCCTTCGCCGTACTTGGCCAGCAGTTCCTCGCGCAGGGGCAGGGTGCCGGTCTCCGCGATGGCTTGCAGGTTCGCGGCCATTCCCTTGCCAATGCCCGGAATTTCCAGTAAACGGGCGGTATCGGCCGCGGCGGCCATCAGGTCCACGGTGGTTTGCTCGGCGGCCTCTGCGGCGCGGCGGTAGCTGCGGATGCGAAAGCTGTCGCCCCCGTCGATCTCCAGCAGATCGCCGGTCTCGGCCAGCAGGCGAGCCATGGTGGGGTTGTCCAATGCGGAATCCTCCGCAAACAGTATGGGGCATTTCAGGGAGTAGGGAGTAGGGAGTAGGGAACAGGGAACAAGGAACAAGGACCAGGGATGGGGGGAGGAAGGGAGGCGAGGAAAAATAGATGGCAACGATCACGTGCCGGGCCGGAAGGCATCGGAATCAATGAGCTTCCGGACCGGGTTGCACACATGTGACAAGCGGGAGGGGTTTAGGCGCAAAACACCTCTTCCGCCCGAAAGCGGACTTGCTGTTAGCGCCTGGTTTTCCGCGCCGCTAGGCTGCGCTGGAGGCGGAAGTCCTGAAGCGGAGCACGGCCTCCGCTTGGGGTCCTTTCTGGCCCTGGACGATGTCGAACTCAACGTCATCGCCCTCTTTCAGCGTTTTGTACCCATCCAACTGAATCGCTGAGTAGTGGACGAATACGTCAGGCCCATCTTCACGTCCGATGAATCCGTAGCCTTTGGCGTTGTTGAACCATTTGACCTTCCCTTTGTATTGAGCCACAGGCTCCTGCCTTTCCTTGTACTTCTTGCGGGGATTCGGAATGCAATGCGAGGGGATCGCACACCGATGTTCGATAAGACGCGAATAGAGGCGGAAAGGTTTGACCGGTTCTTTGCCAAGCCACAAAGAGCTCAAAGCGCAAAAAAGGCCGGCGCTGAAGGCCGGCCCATCTTGTAAATCTTTGATTAAAAACAAAGACAGTGGCTATTTTGAACGCCTGCCGGCTGTTTTCCGCGCGTACAACAGCACGCTGGTCAGGGTTTTTCCGTCGAGAATTGCACCCTTGGCAATCATTTTCAGCACGTCGGAGAGCTTGACCAAGCGCAATTCGATCTGTTCGTCGGCCTCTGGATGGGCTTCTCCCGGTATCAAACCTTCCGCCTGGAAGACCATCATCGACTCGCCCAGGAAGCCGGGGCTGGCAAAATACTCGACCAGCGGCTTCCACTTTTTGGCGCGGTAGCCGGTTTCTTCTTCCAACTCGCGCTTGGCGCCATCGAGCGGATCTTCGCCGGCTTCAAGCTTGCCCGCCGGCAGCTCCCACAGGAACTGGTTGGCCGCATGGCGATACTGCCGCTCGACCACGATCCACGGATCCTTCTTGCTCTTGCTGCTATCGATGGCTAGGATGACCACGCTGCCGTTGTGGCGGATCACGTCGCGGACGTTTTCCGTCCCACCCGGCTCGATCAGGCGGTCGCGCAGGACCTTGAAAAGCGGTCCCTCGAAAACCACCTCGGAGGCGAGCAGTTGCGCTTTTTCTTCGACCGCAACGACAGGAGCCTTTTTGGCTTTGGCCGCTTTCTTGGTCTTGGGTTTAGCGGTTTTTGCTGCCGCGGGCCTGGCGGTTTTGGATGCCTTGGGCTTGAGCGCCTTCTTGGCTTCGGGGGCTTTGGTCTTCTTCGATGCAGCCGGCTTTGCAGCCTTGGTTTTCTTGGGCATTTCGATCTCGATCCTCCATGCGCATTCAAGCGCAATCAGAAAAAAGTATACGCACAGGTTATGCCTGTGGACGTGACGGCCAAGCAGCTAACGGGCCTCGCTGACCTGGGCGCGCAGTTTGAGCATTCTGGCGATGGTGACGGTATTCACGGCTGCGATGGTGAATTCGAGCAGTGTGCCGCCGATGGATCCGCTGAGAATGTTGTTTGCCAGCCACATCAAGGTGCTCACCAGGAGCATCATCCGCATCCGGACGCCATGCATGAAAAAGATAGCCACGGTGGCAAAACACGACCCGATCACTGGAATCCATCCTGCGCCGCACTTGGCCAGCACAAAACCAAGTATTACATTCATAGCGATGAAGAACGCGGCCAGCAGCGGGGAGCGGGTTTTCAGCGAAAGAAAAGAGCGAGCCGAGGAAAGCAGCGAACAGGCAGCCGCGGAAGGATTGCCCAGCAGTGTGAAATGCACTGCGTATGCCAGACTCTCGCTTGCATTGAGGGTCCTGAGCCGGCGATCGCTTTTCTGCAGGAATGCCGACACGCCCAAGACAAATGCTGCATATCCGACACATTGCGCGGCAGAGAAAATTTGCACTATCAGGCCTTAAGAAACAAATCGATGCTCAGGTTACCTGTATCCAAGTATAGGGGTATTTTCGGTAACCGTTGAAGGCAAGAGCGCAAACCGCCCCAATCTTGCTGTAATTTGCGATGTATTGGTGTGTGGATAGACCATCTTCGCTCTTTGTTCCGGCGGCTTGTCCAGGGCCAGCTGTGCATCGAATGCGCCCGGCGTGGCATCCTTAAGAGAACAGAATTCCACTTTTGCCCGCGGGCATGAGATTCCATCCTGAGGCAAACGAGCCAGACGTGAATGAGACTTTGACCGCAGACTGTTATCCCATTACTGTTGCTCCCGGCTTGAGCCGGCTGTTCCTGGACTACTGCACCGGCGCTGCTGCCGCCCGACCGTTCTATGCCTCTTTGCCTCCCGATACTGGCTGGCAGATGCGCCCACCCGTTCCCGCGCACTGGCCGGAATTGGTGGCGCTGCTGGCCGAGCAGAATCCCTCTCAGGCCGCCGCTCCGGCCCTTGCCTCCCTCGGCCTGGGCGCTGGCGTTGCCGTCACCGGCCAGCAGGTGGGCCTGTTCGGCGGACCGCTCTTTACGCCTTTCAAGGCCGGTGCCGCTGTGGCCCGCGCACGAGAAGCTACCGCTGCTAGCCGTCCCCACGCCGCCATTTTCTGGCTGGCCACCGAGGACCACGACTTTGCCGAGATCAATCATGTTGTCTTTCCTTCCCGCAAAGCGCTGCACACGCTGACCTATGAAAAAGCGCCCGCCGCGCCCTGCCCGGTGGGCGGCATTGTGCTCGACGACACGATCAACCCGCTGCTCGACCAGGCGTGGGAATTGCTGGGCTCCTCCGATGCCATGGAGGCCCTGGCTGCGGCCTATCGGCCGGGCAGAACCTTCGCCCAGGCCTTTGCGGCGTTCTACTCCCAGGCTTTTGCCGCGCAAGGACTTCTGGTGCTGGATGCCGGAGGCCGTGCGGCTCACCGCATGGGCGCTCCGGTGTTGCGCGCTGCGCTGGAGCGTGCCGACGAGTTGCACGCGGCTCTGTTCGAGCGCAACCGCGAATTGGCAGCCGCTGGCTATCACGCCCAGGTGGCCGTCATGCCGCAGTCGAGCCTGCTTTTTCTGGTTGACGAGCGCACCGGGGCGCGCCTGGCGCTCAAGCGGATCGCCTCCACTGTCGAGGAGCCAAAGGGGCTTTGGCAGGCAGGAAAACAGAGCTTTTCTACCGCGGAACTGGTGGGCATTCTCGACGCCGAGCCGGAGCGCGTCTCGCCTTCTGCGCTCTTGCGCCCTGTTTTTCAGGATCATTTGCTCTCGACTTCGCTGATCATCGGCGGACCGGCGGAGGTGGCTTACTTTGCCCAGTCCGCCGTGCTCTATGAACGCATTCTGGGCCGCGTCACTCCGGCGCAGGCGCGCTTTTCCGCAACGCTGATCGAGCCCGCTATCGGCGAGTTGCTCAAGAAGCACGATCTGACGCTGGAGCAGGTGCTCAAAGAAAGCCCATCCTCGATGGCGCAGCTTTTGGCCGGGCGGGCCATGCCGCCCGAGGGCCGGCGGAAGATGGCCGCGGCAGGCACGGCGCTCGATAAAGAGCTCTCCGCTGTGCTCGATTGGATGCAATCGCAGGACTCGGGCATGGGCCGCTCGGCGGAGACCGCCGCCAGCAAGATGCGCTCCCAGATGGGCCGCCTGCGCAGACTGGCAGCCAACTTAGAGTTGCAGCGCGCGGCTTCGATGGGGAGCGCCGCGGAGGCAATATGTAAGGCTCTTCATCCCGGAGGAACGCTCCAGGAGCGCTTTCACGGCGCTGCCTATTACTTGGCCAGCTATGGCTTTGAGTTGAACGAGGAGATCGTTGCGCTGGCCGCACATACCCGCCATGGACACGCGGCAATGTGGCTATAGCTCCCGCAACCATTTGAGCTTCACCCTTATCGAAGCAGATCGGCTCCCGATGCGAAGAGGTTTCGAGCAGCTTG
>JAATFE010000403.1 GCA_015655365.1 Terriglobales bacterium | reverse complement strand
GAGTTCGGTGATCAGCTTCTACGGCGCGGGCGGCCTGGGCTTGCCGGAGCGCGACTACTACACCCGCACCGACGCCAAGAGCGTGGAGCAGCGTCAGCAGTACGTCGCCCACGTGCACAACATCTTCAAGCTGGCCGGCGAGCCGGAGGCGCAAGCCGCCAAGGATGCCGATACCGTGCTGGCCATCGAGACGCGACTGGCCAAAGCCTCGCTCACCATCACCGAGCAGCGCGACCCGCAAAATCTGAACCACCCCACCGATGTGGCCGGCCTTTCCAAAGAGCTGACGCACTTTGCGCTGGCCGACTATGTAGCAGCGGTCCATGCGCCGGCGGCGGGCAAGGCCAACGACATGGAGCCGAAGTTCTTTGCGGAGTTCAATGCACTGGTGGCCGATACGCCGATCGAGCAGATCAAAGTCTATCTGCGCTGGCACCTGCTGCACGCCTATGCCGGAACCAGCCTGCCGGAGAGTTTCGACCAGGAAAACTGGAACTTTTACTCGCACATTTTGAACGGCGCGGAAAAGCCTCAGGAACGCTGGAAGCGTTGCACCAGCCGCGTGGATCGCGAACTGGGCGAGGCGTTGGGACAGGCATATGTGGCGCGCTACTTTCCACCCGCGGAGAAGCAGCACGCGCTGGAGATGACCCTGGCCATCGAGAACGCTATGGACAAAGACATTGCCTCGCTCGACTGGATGAGTCCTGCCACCAAGGTCAAGGCCAAGGAAAAGTTGTCCACGGTGATGAACAAGATTGGCTATCCGGACAAGTGGCGTGACTATTCCAAGCTCGAAATTGTCCGCGGCGACGCTCTCGGCAACCAGATGCGCGTGCACCAGTTCGACCAGGCGCGCGACCTGGCCAAGATCGGCAAGCCGGTGGACAAGGGCGAGTGGCAGATGACGCCGCCCACCGTGAACGCCTACTACGATCCGCAGATGAACAACGTGAACTTTCCCGCCGGCTATTTTCAGCCGCCCTTCTATAGCGACAAGGAAGACGATGCGGCCAACTACGGCGACATGGGCTCGACCGTCGGCCATGAGCTGACCCACGGCTTCGACGACGAGGGCCGCCAGTACGACAAGGACGGCAACCTCAAGAACTGGTGGACCAAGGAAGACGAAGTCAAATTCAATGACCGCGCCGATTGCATGGTGAAGCAGTACGACGCCATCGAAGCGGTTCCCGGCGTTCACCTCAACGGCAAGCTCACCCTGGGCGAGAACCTGGCCGATTTGGGCGGGCTGTGGCTGGCATGGATTTCCTGGCTGGACAATGCGCAGGCTGCCCATGTGGACATGAATGCGAAGAGCGGCGGATACACGCCGGATCAGCGATTCTGGATTGCCTATGCGCAGCAGTGGTGCACGCAGACGCGGCCGGAGCAGTTGCGCTCGCAAGCGCAGGGCGATCCGCACGCGCCCGACGAGTACCGCACCAACACCGTGCTTCAGGATCTGCCCGAGTTCGCCAAGAGCTTCAGTTGCAAGAAGACGGCGGCGATGGTGAGTCCGAAACCTTGCCGGGTCTGGTAGAAAAACAAGGACAAGTTGTGAGAGAGGCTCCCACAAAAGGGAGCCTCTCTTTTGCGTTTACGAAACCTCTAAATAAGTCGCCGCATTGAAAGGGCACGGCTTTAGTCATGCCGTAAATGCCTAAAAACGAAATACGGGCTTTAGCTCCTGAGGAGCGCGATTGAGAAGTCTTCCGACTTGATCGGAGGTTCCTTAAAAGCGCGTCGAAAGGCCGTATTTATCGAGTAATGTCCAGAACCCCAAGGCCCAAAACACCTTAATTTCGATATGAGTTTTTTAAAGTGTTGGTTTATATTACTCACATGCCCATGGTCGTTCGCCAGATCGCTCCCCAACTCCTATCGGCCCTGCGCCGCTTCCCGGCAGTGGTGATTACCGGGCCGCGGCGAGCCGGCAAGACGACCTTGTTGCGCTCCACCCTTCCCCATGCGCAGTATGTTCTTCTCGAAGACCCCGACATTCAGGACCGCGTTCGCCGCGACCCCCGCGCATTCATCGAGAGCCTGCGCCCCCCGGTCATCTTCGACGAGATCCAGAACACGCCGCAGTTGCTCGATTACGTGCGCACGCTGGTCGATGCCCGCCCCCGCAAGATGGGCCAGTGGTTCTTTACCGGCTCGCAGGAGGCCCCGCTGATGCAGGGCATTACCGAGTCGATGGCCGGCCGTGCGGCGATCCTTCAGTTGCTGCCGTTCAGCCTGATCGAGACGCCCAAGGCCGAGCCGCTGCTGGGCGGCTTTCCCGAGGTGGTGCTCCACCCGCGCGGCCGCGAGCTGTGGTTCGCCTCCTACCTGCAAACCTACATCGAGCGCGATGTCCGCCTCATCTCGAACGTGCGCGACCTGCCCACCTTTCGCCGCTTTCTCTCGCTGCTGGCCAGCCGCCACGGGCAGATGCTGAACCGCTCGGACCTAGCCGCCCCGCTCGGCATTTCCGTGCCCACCATCTCCGAGTGGGTGCGCATTCTCGAGATCACCGGCCAGGTGATCCTGGTCCCGCCCTACTTTGAGAACTTCGGCAAGCGCCTGGTCAAATCGCCCAAGGTGTATTGGGGAGACACGGGCCTTGCCTGCCATCTGCTCGGCATCCAGTCGCAGGCAGAGTTGGAGCGGTCGCCCTTCTGGGGGTCGATCTTCGAGGGCTTTGTGGCCGCCGAAATTCTCAAAAGCCAAATCAACCGCGGCCAGCGCAAGGAACTCTACTACTTCCGCGACCAGCAGGGTATGGAGATCGATTTTCTGGTGCCGCAGCCTAACGCGCGCTTCTGGCTCGTGGAGGCCAAGGCCTCGAAGACGGTGCAACCCTCGATGGCCGCACCCATGCTGTCGCTGGCCGGTGCGACCGGGAAGCGCGCCGCGCGCCGCATCGTGGTGCACCGCAAGTCGCGCACCGGGCCGGCATTCACGGCCCTGGCCAAGGG
>JAATFE010000455.1 GCA_015655365.1 Terriglobales bacterium | reverse complement strand
CCGCAACGTGGTGGGCTGGATGGTGGCTCCCCGCGAAACTGCCGAGTTGGCCAAGCGGCTGATCGCGGCAACCTGCAAGAAACAAGGCATCGCCGCAGGCTCTCTGACCATACACGCGGCTCGCGGAACCTAGATGACTCCAAGCCGGGGGCGCTGATGATGGCCGATCTGGGGTCACTAAAACCCATAGCCGGCCCCACGTCTCAGACGATAACCCTTTTTCAGAGAGCCAGTTCAAAACTCTCAAGTATCGGCCCGAGTTCCCCCACCAACTCGGCTCCATCGAGAACGCACGGACCTTTTGTCAGAGCCTGTTTACGATCTTGAGGCGCGATATGAGGAGGGAGCGCGCAAAGCGGTAGTCGGCTACTCCACGGTGCGGTAATAGTGGAGGATGGAGCCAAGAAAATCCTATCCAAGCGACATTAGTCGGGAGCAGTTTGAGCGGATTCGTCCCCTGCTGGAATCGGTGCGTAAGCGCACCAAGCCGCGCACGGTGGATTTGCACGAGGTCTTCAACGCCATGCTGTACCTGCTCAAGAGCGGCTGCCAAAGGCTATGGAAGAACTGCGAACGCAAGCTGAATACAAGCCTGTAAATGATCCACTTGGCCTTCCTCAAACTGCTGCTCAAAAGATCGTAAACAGGCTCTTAAGCGTTCATCGTATAAGGAAAGCGCTGCGGACGCGACAGCATACTGTTCGCTTCGTCATCGTTCTTGAAATGTTCCTTGACCGGGTCCCAGTAGAGCCTGCGTTTGGTTTTCATGGCAATGTGATGGATGAGACAGGTGGAACACGCGCGGTGCCCTATTTCTGCGGGTGCAGTGGGCGCTCTTCTGCTCTTGATGCAATCGAGCCAATTGCCGTGTTGGTCGGCGCTTTCATACAGATGCACCTCGCCGGGGCCGATGACGCTCTCCAGGATCTTGGGGTTGCTCGACCTCAGCGGTTGCAGCGCCGCCGCTTTTCCGCCCGGATCGCTCGTCGTCACCTCGGAATCGCGTGTGACGAAAATCCATCCTTCGGTTCCGTAGAACTTGATGCCATTGGGGAAATCGCCGCTGATGTCCATGGTGACGCCGTTTGCATAGATGGCGTGGGTCAGAAACTTCCCATGTACATTCCATAATCCGCGGGTAGGGAACTCAGCTGAGCCCCACACTTCAACCGGCCCGGTGTACTCCGTATTCATGCCCCAGTGAGCTGTATCCACGTGGTGCGCTCCCCAACCGGTGATCATGCCTGCGCCGAACTGTTCGCAGCGCAGCCAGCCCGGGCGGTCGTAGCCATGTTGCGGATGCACGCGCATCTCGGTGTAGTAGACCTCGGGAGTGGATCCCAGCCACGCGTCGTAGTCGAAGTTGGGCGGTATCAGCATCGGCGGAGCGTCAGGCCCGCTGGGGTCGCCCGGCAGTCCGATCTCAACATGCTTGATTTGGCCGATGCGCCCGTTGCGCACTAACTCACATGCGCGGTGAAACTGCTTCCATGACCTTTGTTGCGATCCGATCTGCAGAATCCTTCCAGACGACATCACCGCGTTGCTCATAGCGCGCCCTTCGGCAATGGTCAGCGACGCGGGCTTCTGCAGGTACACGTCCTTGCCGGCATGAACCGCATCCACCGCCAGGATCGCATGCTGGTGGTCCGGGGTGCTGATCACCACGGCATCGATATCCTTGTTCGCCAGCAATTCGCGGTAGTTGCGATAGCCGATTACGCCATCATGGTCCTTGCCGGTCTTTTTGGCATAGTAGCCATTGACCAGCGCCTTGCCCTCTTCCACACGATTGGAATCCAGGTCGCAGACAGCCATGATCCGCGCCTGATCGAACTGCCAGATCCCCGGCAGATCGTGGCCCCGTGAAATGCGGCCCACGCCAATGGCTCCGATGTTGATGCGATTGCTGGGAGCGCTCTGTCCGAAGACGCTCGAAGGCACAATCGCCGGGAAACCGGCTACGGCCGCCACTCCCATAGACATCTTCAGAAACGATCTGCGGGATGAAACACCAATTCGGATTCCTTCAGTCATAACATTTCCTCGCATACGTCTTTCCTGCAATGGATTTTCTGCCGCCGTGCAGCGCCTGCACCTGGTCTTGCACGGTTCTGGTGAATGCGCGTGCATCGGAGAACGGCTCTAGTGCTGCGGTGTCTCCGGCGTTGTCGCGGATTTCCAGTTGATGACGTGATAGATAGCTTGGTCGGCGCCCACGTTTCTGAGGCTGTGGAGCTGGTTTGAGCCATTGAAGATGATCGAGCCCGGACCGACACGCTTCCACTCGCCGTTGGACAGGGTTTCTACCGTCCCCTGTTTCACGATGACCATCTCTTCGTTGGGATGCCGATGGGGTGGATGCGAGGCCATGCCCGGGTTCAGCGTGGTTACATGGACTTCCAACTCGTCGAGCGTGGCCGTACGCGCTTTGAAGAACGAACGGACCGAGCCTACCGGAGTCGGCTTGGCTTGAATGGAATTCCAATCGAAGACAGCGGAGCCCATGACTGGGGCCTGGCTTGCCAGTGCGAATGCCCCGGCAGTGAAAGCCGCTGCGGTCAATGCGACGAACAAATCTCTACGAGTGACCATTTTCCCTCTGTTCCTGCTCAGAACACGCCTTTACTTCGTGTGCGTATCTGCTGCGTTGACACCATGGGTGAATGTGCCATCCGCCATATATCTGTGGCGAACACGACAAGAAATAGTACAGGTACCGAATCAAATCATCAACCGCGGACAGGCTGCCCCGGAAAGAGCAAGCAGCCTGGGAACATTAAGGCTCGGCTTCAAGTTTCCATAGGCGAAAGACTCGCCGCCTGAAGGGATTGAATCACGAAGAAACAACAGCGCACATCGGGGTAGACAAATCCCGGATAGATTACCAGTCCGTCAACGTGCCATCGAGCTTGCGGTTGATGGGCAGATAAGCCCGCTGATACGGATACTTGGCAGCCAGCGCCTCGTCCAGGTCCACACCCAGTCCCGGCGCATCGCCCGGTGTCATGATCCCATCTTTGAAGCTGTAGTTGTGCGGGAATACGGCATCGGTCTCATCGGTGTGGGGCATGTGTTCCTGAATGCCGAAGTTATGGATCGCCGTATCAAAGTGCAGCGCCGCAGCCATGGTGACCGGCGACAAATCCGTGGCTCCATGAAACCCGGTGCGCACGTGATATAGCTCGGCAAAATCGGCGACCTTCTTCAGATGAGTAAAGCCGCCGCCGTGTACCAGCGTCATGCGCAGATAATCGATCCACTGGTTGCGGATCAGGTCGTGCGCGTCCCAGATGGAGTTGAAGACCTCGCCCACGGCAATCGGCGTGGTGGTGTGCTGGCGGATGATTTTGAACCCCTCCTGCAACTCGGCCGGCGTGGGATCTTCCATCCAGAACAGGTGGAACGGCTCCAGTTCCTTGCCCAGCCGCCCCGCTTCGATCGGCGTCATGCGGTGGTGGCAGTCGTGGAGTAACAGCAGTTCCTCACCAAAAGTCTCGCGCACTCGCGCAAACAACTCGGGCACGTGACGCAGATAGATCTCGGTGGACCATTCGTACTCCGAGGGTAGCCCGCGCTCCGCCGGTTCGTATCTGCCCGGCTTCTTGGAGACGCCATAAGTGGATGCAAGCCCAGGGAAGCCGCTCTGCACGCGGATCGCCTTGTAGCCCATTTCCTGGTGCTTGGCCACATCTTCGAGAGCGTGTTCGATATCCTTGCCGTTGGCGTGGCAATATACCAGCATGCCCTCGCGGCTCTTGCCACCCAGCAGGTTATAGACCGGTGTATTGAGCGCCTTGCCCTTGATGTCCCAAAGCGCAATGTCCACCGCGGCGATGGCCGCCATGGTGACAGGCCCGCGTCGCCAGTAGGGAGCGCGGTAGAGATACTGCCAGATATCTTCGGTTTGGAAAGGATCGCGGCCAATGATGCAGGGAATCACATGGTCGGTGAGATAGCTGGCCACTGCGAGTTCGCGCCCGTTCAGGGTGCCGTCGCCCAGGCCATAGATGCCCTCGTCGGTCTCAATCTTCAGCGTGACAAAATTTCTGCCCGGTGAAGTGATGTTCACATATGCATTGGTAATCTTCATGACGTCTGTCGCTCCAACACTCCGAATAGAATTCGCGGCGGTATTCAACCTCTCGCCGTATGGGGAAGCTCTGTACCAATGATCGGCGAGAGGATCGCCACTGATCACTGTCTATTGGTTCACGCCGCTGGCCAGGAACCCGCCATCCACGGCTATCACTTGTCCGGTAACAAACGAAGCCGCTTCCGAAGCCAGGAAGATGGCCGCTCCCGCCACTTCCCGCGCCTCGCCAAAGCGCCCCATTGGCGTGCGCAGAATCAGTTCCTCACCGCGCGCCGTGCCCTGAACCAGTGCGGCGTTCAGCGGCGTGGGGAAGATCCCCGGCGCAATAGCATTCACATTCACGCCCTTGCGCGCCAACTCGATGGCCAGCGTCTTGGTGAGCGATGCCACTCCGGCCTTGCTGGCCGAGTACGCCGCCACGCGGTCGAAGCTCACAAAAGAAGAAAGGGACGCGACGTTGACGATGCGACCGTACCCGGCGCGCACCATGGCCGCACCGAAGATTTGGCAGGCGCGCAGGGTTCCGGTCAGGTTGGTCTCCATCACTCGCGACCAGTCGGCCTCGTCCACTTCAAGCGTAGGCGAACTGTGGGTAATGCCGGCCGCGTTCACCAGAATATCGACTTTGCCGAACTCTTCGATCGCGGCGTCGTACAGCGCTTGCAGCGAAGCCCGGCCCAGCACGTCGCAGGCGATGCGCAGCGACCGCCTGCCCAGCGCCTCAATCTCTGCCGCCGTTGTCTCCACCTGGGCCTGTCGCCGGGAACTGGCTACCACATCGGCACCAGCTTCAGCCAGGCCCAGAGCAATAGCGCGCCCCAGTCCGGTGGTTCCCCCGGTTACCACCGCAATCCTCCCGCTTAAATCAAATAGATTTTGGTTCATAAACTTAAGAACTCCTTGGCCGCAGTGTGAATCGACTGCCATATTGTTCGTGATGCGAACTTTTGCGACCTTTCCAATAATAAACGCCCGTGCCCCAAACAATACACCGAAAACAGATTGTTTCCAGTGTACAAAGCCAAAAAACAGGCGCACGAACGTCCTGCCGGT
>JAATFE010000361.1 GCA_015655365.1 Terriglobales bacterium | reverse complement strand
TTCATCAAGCGCAAATAGTTTTGCGCCGACGAGAATTTCCCGCGCTTACTCCACCTGAAACAGGCCCGGCAACACGACGCCTGCCTTGCCCTCGACCACATGGGTAAACGCCGAGGCGTTGAGCGGAGGCTCGGGTCCCACATAGACCGTGCGCGCACCGGCCATCCGCGCCCAGTGGACGAAGTTGGCCGCGGGATAAACAGAGCCCGAAGTACCCACCACCAGCATCAGTGTGGCCTTGCCGATCTCTTCCTGGATGAGTTCCATCTCCAGCGGAATCTCGCCGAAAAAAACGATATGCGGGCGCAGCCGGCCGCCGCAGAAACAATGGCCCACTTCGGACAAACTGCGATAGATGGTGCGATCCTCGACCGGCGAGCGGCCGCACTCGCGCTCGCAGCGCGCCTTGGCCAGTTCGCCGTGCATGTGCACCAAGCGCTCGGAGCCGGCGCGTTCGTGCAAATCGTCCACATTCTGGGTGCAGAGGAAAAAGCGATTGCCGAGCTTGGCTTCCAACTCCGCCAATGCGATGTGCGCGGGATTGGGCATGGCCTTTTCGCCCGCCGCTCGGCGCTCCGAATAGAACTGCCACACGGCCTCGGGATTGCGCCGCCATGCTTCCGGAGTGCACACCTCCTCGACGCTGTGGCCTGCCCACAAACCGTCTTCGGCGCGGAAGGTAGGCAATCCACTCTCCGCGCTGATGCCTGCCCCGGTAAGCACAAAAACGCGATCTTTTGCGGTAATCGAGATCTGTGTCATGGTCTGGTTCCCTTGCTCTGGAGCAATGACCGGGAATCGCTCACCCAGTCACAGCTCCCGTTCTCTCTGGCTATTGATCACTGATAACCGACGGCCGATCTCTGGCCTCTGCTCTATGCTCTCTGCTTTTTACGGTTCCAGAATAATCTTGCCGGTGGTGCTGCGGGTTTCGAGGTCGATCTGCGCCTGCGCGGCCTCGGCCAGTGGATAAACGTGCTCCGTCCGCAGTTTGAGTTGGCCTTTGGCAGCCCAACCCAAAACTTCGCTGGAGCGCCATTCGAGTTCGGCGCGCGTGGCCACGTAGTGCCACAGCGTGGGACGCGTAACGAACAGCGAACCTTTGCCGCTGAGCTGAATCAGGTTGTAGGGCGGCACGGGCCCGCTGGAGGCGCCAAACAGCGCCATCAATCCGCGCGGCCTGAGACAATTCAAACTGCCTTCGAAGGTCGTCTTGCCGACCGAGTCATAGACCACGTCCACGCCTTTTCCGTCGGTCAGGCGCTTGACCTCAACCTCAAAATCCTGCTTAGTGTAGAGAATCACCTCGGAAGCGCCAGCCTCGCGCGACAGTTCCGCCTTGGCCGGCGTAGAAACCGTGGTAATGACCCGCGCGCCCAGACGTGTGGCCATCTGCGTCAGCAGCAGCCCCACGCCGCCCGCGCCGGCATGAATCAGCGCCGTGTCCCCAGCCTTGAGCGGGTAAGTGGAGTGGGAGAGGTAGTGCGCCGTCATCCCTTGCAGCAGGGCGGCGGCGGCCTGTTCCATGCTCAATCCTTCAGGCACCTTCACCAGTTGCGCCGCCGGCGCCAGCGCGTACTCGGCGTAGCTGCCCAGCACGCTGGTGCATGCCACCGCGTCGCCCGCGGCAAATCCCGTGACACCCGGCCCGAGCTCTTCCACGGTGCCCGCGGCCTCGCTGCCCGGAATCAGGGGCAGCGCCGCGCTGTAAACGCCCTTGCGGAAATAGATCTCGATGAAGTTGACTCCGGTGGCTTCAACGCGGATCAACACCTGCCCCGGTCCCGGTTCGGGAATGGGCAACTCAACCAGCTTCAGAACCTCTGGCCCGCCTGTCTCGTGAATCTGGATGGCTTTCATGTCAGGGTCAGAATGCACCTTTAGGCCGGGCTACTGCAAGCGCAGGATGCTCTCGAAAAGCGCCAAGGCGTTTGCGCTCAAACAAGTGCCCCGTCCAGATTCACCCGGACGGGGCACTTGTTTTTCTATTCCCTGTTCCCTATTCCCTGCCTTTACCCTTCCGACAGGATGCTCGGCTCCTGCATGGCGCGCGAGCGCACGATGCGATCGATGGTGTAGGGCGTGGGATGCTGGCTGGTGTAGTAGTGGCGCACCGAGAGCTCGCCCAACAAACCG
>JAATFE010000161.1 GCA_015655365.1 Terriglobales bacterium | reverse complement strand
CTCCATGGCGCACTGGACGGTGGTGGAGCGCGGCAACTCCGCCGCCAAGGTCTCGGTGGACGAGAAGACCGGGCCCAGCGCCGCACTGCCACGGAGCCTGAAGGTCAGCGTGACCGCGGCTTCCGAATTGGCACCGGCCGGCGTGCAGAACGATGGTTTCTGGGGCATCCCGGTGCGGCCGCAGACGACCTATAGCGGCTCTTTTTATGCCAAGACCGACGGCGCTGCTGTTCCGGTTACGGTGAGCCTGGTGAACGACCAGACCGGCGTAGCCGCAGCCACCGCGACCGTGACCGGGATGGGCAGCGAATGGAAGCAGTACTCCTTCACGCTCAAGACCGGCGACGTTCCGGTAACGGCTGGCAACCACCTAATCCTGACCGTTCCTCAGCCGGCGACGGTCTGGTTTGACCTGGTTTCGCTGTTTCCGCCCACGTATCATGGCCGGCCTTTCGGCAACCGCATCGACCTGATGGATAAGCTGGCGGCCATGCATCCCAAGTTCCTGCGCCTGCCGGGCGGCAACTACCTGGAGGGCGACCACATCGCCGAGCGCTACGAATGGAAGAAGACCATCGGCCCCTGGGTCGACCGGCCCACGCATCCAAGCCCCTGGCGCTATCGCTCTTCGGACGGCATGGGACTACTGGAGTTTCTGGAATGGTGCGAGGACCTGAAGATTGAGCCGGTGCTGGCTGTTTATGCCGGCTACTCGATGCAGCAGGAGCACGTGGAACCCGGCCCGGCGCTCGAGCCGTATATTCAGGACGCGCTGGACGAGATCGAGTACGTCAGCGGCAGCACCAGCACCAAGTGGGGCGCCGAGCGCGCCAAAAACGGCCACGCCGCGCCGTTCCCGCTGCGCTACGTGGAGATCGGCAACGAGGACTGGCTCGACAAATCGGGCTCCTACGACGGCCGCTTCGCGCAGTACTTCAAAGTCATCAAGCAGCACTATCCCGAGTTGCAGTTGATTGCGACCGCGCCCATCAAGAGCGTGAAGCCGGACGTGCTCGACGAGCACTTCTACATGTCAGCCGTTCAATCGTTCGAGGACGCCAACCATTACGACAAGGCGGACCGCAACGGGCCCAAGATTTTTGTGGGCGAGTGGGCCACGCGCGAAGGCGAGCCGACCCCCAACCTGCAAGCGGCGCTGGGCGATGCGGCCTGGATGACCGGCATGGAGCGCAACAGCGACATCGTCATCATGAACGCCTATGCGCCTTTGTTCGTGAACGTGAACCCCGGCGGGATGCAGTGGGAAACCGACCTGATCGGCTACGACGCGCTCTCCAGCTACGGCTCGCCGAGCTATTGGGCGCAGGTGCTCTTCGCCAGCCACCTGGGCACCGAGGTTGTTTCGGCCACGCTGGCCAATGCCGGACCGCACGTCTACACCTCGGTCACGCGCGACGAGAAGCAGCGCAAGCTCTTTGTGAAGGTGGTGAATGCCTCTTCGGATGCCGCGCCGCTGAGCATTGCGCTCAATGGCGTGAGCAGCGTTGCGAAGCAAGCGACGCTGGTTACGCTGAGCGGCAAGTCGCCGAACGCGACCAATAGCATTACGACTCCGGACGCGGTTGTGCCGGTCGAGAGCAAGATCGAGGTCGCCGGTCCGAAGTTCGAACAGAGCTTCGCGCCCTACTCGATCAATGTGCTGGAACTGAGCTACTGAGGTGTTTGAAAGGGCACGGCTTCAGCTAAAGCCGCGCCCTTTCAGAGCATCACGAAACGCTGTAGCCCGCATCTCGGCCACGGCGTCCGTGCGTTTGGCAGGGCAATGTGCCGGCAATTCAAGTAAAGTATTCCTATTGTGATAATCAATTTCGCCCGGCGAGCGCACGATCATAATTGGGAACTCGACCCCATCACGCGCTCCCTGCTGGATACCGATTTCTACAAGCTGCTGATGCTCCAGTTCATCTGGAAGCATTTCCCCAAGACGCAAACATCGTTCACGCTTCTCAATCGCTCGGCTTCCGTGCGATTGGGCGACATTGTCAACGTCGATCATCTGCGCGAGCAACTGGAAGAGACCAGAAATCTGCGTTTCCATAAGTCCGAGCTGATCTGGCTGGCGGGCAACACGTTCTACGGTCGCCGCGGCATCTTCGAGCCGGCTTTTCTGGAGTGGCTGGAAAAGGACTTCCGGCTTTCCGACTACGATCTCTCCGTCGAGGACGGGCAGCTATCGCTCAGTTTTCACGGCCCTTGGACCGAGACGACGCTGTGGGAGATTTACGCGCTTTCGGCCATCGACGAACTCAAGACGCGTGCCCAGTTGAAGCGCCTGAGCGAGTTCGAGCTCGATATTCTCTATGCCCGGGCCAAGACCAAGCTCTGGGTAAAGAT
>JAATFE010000115.1 GCA_015655365.1 Terriglobales bacterium | reverse complement strand
GCAACCGTCGGCTTCTGCTGGGGAGGAGGCCAGTCTTTCGCCTTCGCCACCCACCGCAAGGACCTTTCTGCCGCCTTCGTCTTCTACGGTCCCGGCCCCGCAAACGTCTCCGCGATCGACGCTCCCGTCTATGCTTTCTACGCCGGCAACGACGCCCGCATCGGAGCCACGGTCCCCGCCACCACCGCAGCCATGCAAGCCGCCGGCAAAAAGTACGAGCCCGTCACGTACGACGGTGCCGGCCACGGATTCATGCGTGCCGGCGAGGACCCCACAAACACCGTCCCCGGCAACAAAACCGCAAGGGAACAAGCCCTTTCCCGCCTGCTCAAACTCCTTACCGCGATGTAAGCGGGTGCCCCCGGTCTCGATTTTGAGACCGGGGAAAGCACGAACTCAATGGGACTTCTTCATCCGGTCGGAGAGCTAGTGAACTTTCCGGCGGCCACGGTTAACCATCTGTACTCCTGCATCCAAGATAGATTTTTCGAGGATTCCGCTCAGTACAATGGGGTTTCCTTCGCCGCGCACGAAGCAGTTGCGGCGAAGGGGCGGTGGCAAATTTTTGCTCGCATTGAGCAAGAACACGAATCCTGGCATCGCAAACTTGGCAACGAAAAGCTCGTTCCACCACCCTCCCAAAGGCACATGTGTGAGATGGCGGATGCTGCTTGGTTCTCGCACCATAACTGTAAGTGCAACATCCGACGGGAATCCAGTCATGCCCATGAGATATTGCCTGATGGGCTCTTGGTATGGTCCCAATGGTGCCGGGCAGGTGCCATCAACCTTCCACGGGTGCGCTGAACCTCGCCAGAACATGCTGGCCGCGAAATAAGTGAGCGCAGAGATATTAATTTCGGGAATCTCGGCGGCGTGGTAGACCTTCGTCGTTGATGCGTCCGGCTCTTGAGCGTATGGGACATAGGAAGCTAGTGTGGCAGCAAGCGGGAAGGTGCCGTCGTTCTTAAGGCCGTTGGTGAATACCCAACGTTCTCCGTTTTTCGAGAACCGCTGCTCGCATTCGTGACAAAGCAGCGAGGCTTTCACCTGCCGCGAGGTCTGGCGCGCACTGTTCGCAGTGATTTCCCAGGGGTTTGGATTGCCTTTGTTCGGGTCACCGCGCATGGACCTGTAAATGGCTGCCGGCAGAAAGCGGCTTGCCTGTAATTCAACCCAATCTATGAGGCACAGCTTGCATTTTCCCCTCATAGCCGATTGCCTCTTCTTGTCTCCGCTATCGCAGGGTGCCTCAGGTCCGGATTTTCGGACCTGGGAAAGGTAAAAGCCTTTTCAGAAATTCACGGCTTTCTTATCGTCTTCAGCCTTGCACAGAGCCTCGTGAAGAATCATCTTCAAGTAAGTCTGGTAGCGCAAACCGCGCTCTGCGGCCTGCACGCGCGCCTTGGCAATATCGTCGGGATCGAGACGAATGGTGGTTGATGGCAAAGCTGTGCGCTTGACGACCGTGCCAATGCCTGCTCGTCCCTCGGCGGTGGCTTTCTCAAACTCGTCGGCTAGCGCGTCTTCGTTCGATTCCCACCACGCCGCCTCTTCCGCCTCATTCGCGAAGGTCTTATTCTTCAATTCTTCCAACATTGCCATTCCTCTTCTGCGACAAGAAGTATCGCCGGAATCTCTCTTTTGCAGGCCAAGCTGTGACGACGCGAATCTTCCCGTCTCGCATGGTCGAGACCACGATGAGAATTTTGCCCGCATCGGTTTCGCCAACATGAGCCACTCGCTCCTCGCCATTGCGAAGTTCAGACCCAATGTCGCGTGGCCGGTTCATCAAAACTTCTTCGGCCTCAGTCGGCGAAATCCGATGAAGCGCCAAATGACCGATGTTCTGCTCGTCCCAATCGAACTCGAGGTCTTTCATCGACAATTCAGATTCCCTTTCTTCCCGATCTGAACCTCTATCCTCGTTTTTCCAGCGACGTCATGATCGTAGCTACGTTGTATTTATTTTGCAAATACGCAAGGACGCCCCAGACCCGTCCTCCAGCGGACCGGTCGCCGTCCGTGGGGGGCATGGTCCCGCCCTCTCGACCTGGGAAATCACGCCCCCTCATTTGCATAGAATTATCCACCTTTGGTGCACACTCGTAGATAGCAAGAGGAGTACGTAGCCCGGACTGTCAGGTATGTGCCCGGTCTGTTTTCCGCCTGACCCCACCCCCCTACCCTGTGGAGGCACTTTTCCATGGCTATTCAGGTGATTAAACAACAAAGAATGAATAATTTATAGATTTAACCCATTATCGAATCAGTAAACACAAATGGCAGATTTCGGCCCTTTTTCGGCCCAAAATCCGCCGTTTTTGCGTCAAATCCCCTTAAAACGGACGCGGTTTCCTCTACTGCCGCAACTCCACCAGTGTCGCTCCTTGTCCGCCTTCGTTCTGCGGAGCTTCGGCGATGGTTGCCACGTGCGGATGCCCTTTCAAAAACTCACGCACGCCGCGCCGCAAAATCCCGGCTCCGTGTCCGTGAATTACGCGAATGCGCGGCAGCCCAGCCAGGAACGCGCGGTCCAGGTACTTCTCCAACTCCTCGGTAGCTTCGTCCACGGTGCGTCCGATGAGGTTGATCTCCATGCGCATGTCGTCGGAGTTGGCGCTGCTCACGGTCACATGCACGTTCTTCTGTTTCCGCGCCGCGGCCAGCGGATCGGCCCGCTCGTTGAGCCGAATCTCCGCCGTGTTCAGCACTTCTGCAATATCGTCCTTCTTGATACGCATCTTGATCGGCCCGAGCGCGACTTCGAAAACGTCCTTCTCCACCTCGCGCTGCACCACCGCAACCTTGTTCATCGACTTGAGCCGAACCTGGTCGCCGATGGCCACATACTTCACCACATGCGGCTGAGCGTTGGCGTCGCCCTGGTCCGCGCCGGTGCGATGCGCCACCACGGTCTGGTTAAAG
>JAATFE010000328.1 GCA_015655365.1 Terriglobales bacterium | reverse complement strand
CGTCCGTCCGCTCTTGGCGACGGTCAAATTCACGGTCGCGCTTTCGCCCTTGCCGCCGGTTGAGGAGATCCCCGGAGGCGCCGCCGCCAGCTTGCCGCCGGCCTGTCGCGCGCCCAGTTCGAGAATGCTGCCGCCGGGGTCCACGACGCGCGAGGCGACCTGGGCAATGGCCGCGTCCGCGTTCGTGAGGCTGGAACTGAGCGGCAACCAGCCGGTTAGCGATCCCACCGGGGTGGTGCCTGCGCCCTCGCCGTTGGGATCGCAGTTGTTGTCGATCAGCCCCGGCTGGACGATCAGATCGCCCACACTGGCATGGTCGCTGCGCGCCAGCACGTGGTTATTGCTCAGCAGGTACTGCCTGTTGTCGGAGCCTTGCAGCAACGACCCCAAGGTCCCGCCGCAGCAATCGACAATCGTGTTTCCCGTGGCGTCGTAATCGTGGTTGTTGCCGCCCGAAGAGCCCAACTGCATGGGCGTGGTCAACAGAGCCTGGTGAGTGGCGGGATTGCTCGATATGCCGGCGGTATTCAGCAACACGGCGGCTGCGGTACTGGAAGAGGAAGTTCCCACCGTGGCCACAACAAAGGTTGCGCCGGTGGTCGCAACTGAGCTTGGCGCGGTGTAGGTAACCGTGCAGGAAGTGAACACCTGGGCGCTGCGCTGGCAGCTTGTCGCACCCAGCGAGCCTTGTCCGCCGCTCGACCCGGTGGCGGAGTTCGCGAGCGCGAAATTGATGCCCGCGGTACCCCCCGCTTCGGCCAGGTAGCCGGTGATGCTCAAGGTTCCGTTGGCGCCCAGCGCCGCGTTTTCCGGGGTTAGAGGTTGCAAAAATCCCGGCGTCACGGTCAACAATGCCGTCGCCGTAATGCCGGGGTTGGAAACCAGCGTCGCGGTGACTAGCACATCGGCCCGATCTGAGGTCAGGTAGCTGGGTGGCGTGTACTGGCCGGTTGCGCTGATGCTGCCGGCTCCGCTGCTCGAGTCCCCGCCGGAGACCGACCACGCGACGGTCGCCGCGCCTCCGCTAGCCAGCTTGGCCGTGAACTGTTCCACCGAACCATGTGTCCCGGTTGCATTGCATCCAATGCAGTTGGTGTCGATCGCGTTGCTCCCGGGGGTGATGGAGAAGGTGGCGTTGGAAGGGTTTGCAGTCACACGTCCGCCGCAGCCCGCCAGCACAAGCAGAGCCGGAACCAGAAGCATCGAAAAAGTCCTGGAAAACAGGCGCACTATTGCAATCCCTATTTGCATTCTATCGACGGCGACCGGCGAAAAGGGGTACCAAACCGCTCACTCGGCTCACCGGTCTCAATTTGAGACAGCGCGCTCAAGGTTTCCCGCACAAAGGTGATGCGCAAGATCGCTTGGGCCGGGCGATCCGTTGCTTTCATCTCCGGCAGGAGAGAATCTCCCTTGAACCCAAAAATCCAATTCATTTACTATACCTGTTCTGGTATAGTAATTTCGTGTACGACTCCGAAAAGCCGCTGATCTGGATCGGAAGCAGCAAGAAGGACTTGATGGCGCTGCCAATCGGTGTACGAAAGTTCTTCGGTCACGCCTTGAACTTTGCTCAGAACGGTGAGCAGCACGATGCTTCCAAGGTGCTGAAAGGTTTCGGAAGTGCGGGAGTGCTGGAACTGGTAGAAGACGATGCCGATGGAACCTATCGCGCCGTCTATACCGTCAAGTTCAGGGAGGCGGTATTTGTGTTGCACTGCTTCCAGAAGAAGAGCAAAAGTGGAATTTCGACGCCTAAGAAATATATGGAAGTTGTTCGCGCGCGGCTCAAGGTAGCCGAAGCGCTGGCAAAGGAGATGCAATATGGCAGAGCGCATTCTTGACGGCATCGAAGTTGAAACAAGCGCGGGCAACGTGTTTTTGGACTTGGGCCTGCCTGACGCCGAACAACTCAAAATCAAATCTGGTCTGGTCATCGAAATCACGCGTGCCGTCTGGCGTCTTGGCCTGACCCAAGACGAAGCCGGCAGCCGGATGGGAATCTCGCAAGCCAAGGTGTCCGGCATGATGCGAGGAGATTTCTCCAACCTCTCGGAGCGCAAATTGATGGAGTGCCTGAACCGGCTCGGCTACGATATCGAGATCAAGGTGAGTCCGGCGACCGATCCTGTTGGACGCCGAACCTTGGCTGTAGCGTGAACTGGATTCGTCCAGAGCCTCTTTAGATCCACAGCCCTCACTAGTCGAACTTACGACAGCACCCGGCCCAGGAACCCGCGCAACCCCAGCTTTCCCAGCGCCGCGGTGAAGAACACCAGCGCCACCAGAATCGCCCACCAGGGCATGTGCGCCACCTGGGGCGTGACTGCGGCGCGCAGGCCTTCGCTCATGTAGACGATGGGGTTGAACAGCACTCCGTACTGCAGCCAGGGAATCTTGAACAGGTAGGCCCAGGGGTAGTAGACGCATCCCAAAAACGTGATGGG
>JAATFE010000282.1 GCA_015655365.1 Terriglobales bacterium | reverse complement strand
GGCCGTGCCGCTGAAAGTTCGCTCACAACTTCCCTCCGCAAACCAAACAGCAAAAAGGCCACCCTTTGCGGGGTGGCCTTTTTGCTGTGTTCGATTGAACCGCGTTACGCCGGTGAGGGCGAGCCTTCGGGGAAGCTGGGACCGCCAGCGCTCTCCGGCTTCACGTGCAGCAAGTCGCCGCTGCCCTTGTCGCTGGGCGAAGCCAGAACGGAGCGGAGCGGAGGCAATTCCTCGCCTGCGATCAGCATTCTTACCTCTTCTGCGTCGATGGTCTCGCGCTCCAGCAGGGCCGCAGCAATGCGGTGCATCGCGTCCTGGTTAGCTTCCACGATGGTGTGCGCCGATTGGTAGGCTTCGTCGATCAGGCGGCGAACCTCGAGATCGATCTGCCGGGCCGTCTCCTCGCTGAAGTCGCGATGCTGCGAGATTTCGCGGCCCAGGAAGATTTGCTCTTCCTTTTTGCCGAAGGTCAGCGGGCCGAGGCGGCTCATGCCGTACTCGCAAACCATGCGCCGGGCCAAGTCGGTGGCGCTTTCGATATCGCTGCCCGCGCCGGTGGACATCTGGTTGAGGAAGACCTCCTCAGCCACGCGTCCCCCGTAAGCCGTGGCCAGCCGCGTCTCCAAAAAGCCGAGCGTGTAGTTGTGGCGGTCGTCGGGCAAATAGATCGTGACGCCCAAAGCCATGCCGCGGGGAATGATGGTGACCTTGTGGATGGGATCGGAGTTTTCGCGCTTGAACGAAACCAGCGCGTGCCCCGCCTCGTGATAGGCGGTGACCCGCTTCTCTTCGTCGGTCAGCAGCATCGACTTGCGCTCTGCGCCCATCAGGACCTTGTCCTTGGCCAGTTCGAAGTCGTACATCACGACTTGCTTGCGGTTCATGCGGGCGGCGCTCAGGGCGGCCTCGTTGACCATGTTGGCCAAGTCGGCTCCGCTGAAGCCCGGTGTTCCGCGAGCTAGTACGTTGAGGTTGGTGTCGTCGGAGACGGGAACCTTCTTCACGTGCACGCGAAGAATCTCTTCGCGGCCGCGCACGTCGGGCAGTCCCACCACCACGCGGCGGTCGAAACGGCCGGGGCGAAGCAGCGCGGGGTCCAGCACGTC
>JAATFE010000358.1 GCA_015655365.1 Terriglobales bacterium | reverse complement strand
TTGGTTCGTCATGTGGAACAGGGCAATAGAATTGCATTCCGCGTGGGAGATATGCAGAATTCCTTATAAGAACTTTACGATCATTTATTGATACTGATCCCATGGTGCATCTCGACCTCATTGTATTCGCATCCAGTTCTCAGCAATCCCAAAGCAACGCAACGTCGATAGAGAGCCACTCGCAACAGGCTGGCCAACAGGGGAAGAAGTTATGGAGAGCGCAGAAGAGAGAAGCTGGACTTGCCTTGCTGGCGAGTGCCGAATTCAGGCATGGCCGTCTTTGTATGAAATGAGTCAGGTGATCGCCGAGAGCGCGGATCTGGCGAATACTGTCCAGATTCTGCTGCGCATCATGGAAAAGTATATGAATGTAGTGCGCGGCACAGTAAGCCTATGTGACCGCCAGGCAGGAACAGTTTACATACATGAAAGCTTTGGCCTTACCGAGGAACAGGAGGCACGCGGGATTTATCGCTTCGGCGAGGGCATTACAGGGAAAGTGGTTGACTCTGGCACTACCATGATCGTGCCGCGCATTGGCGACGACAAGGACTTTCTCAATCTGACGCGTACGCACACAGATCAAGATAAAGACCTCTCTTTTCTTTGCGTTCCTATCAAGCGCGGCAAGAAGGTCCTGGGAACAATCAGCGTAGAGCGCAAATACGATAATGATGTCTTGCTGAAGCTGGATGCTGAACTGATGGGTATTGTTGCATCCTTGATGGCCCATACAGTGGAACTCTATCTGGTTGAAAATTTCGTGAAAGTATCGCTAATCAGCGAGAATCAACGTCTGCAAGACGCGTTGAAAGACCGCTTCAAGCCTTCAAATATTGTTGGTAATTGTAAGGGCATGCGCGATGTTTATGGCCTTATAGAAAAGGTTGCAAAAGCAAGAACAACAGTTCTCGTGCTGGGCGAGAGCGGGGTCGGAAAAGAGCTTGTTGCCAGCGCCATTCACTATTCCGGTCTGGATCCCAAGAGCCCATTCGTTCAGTTCAACTGCGCGGCCTTGCCTGAAAGCTTGATTGAGAGTGAGCTTTTTGGGCACGAAAAAGGCTCATTCACCGGTGCGACCGGACTGCGCAAAGGGCGTTTTGAAGAGGCTGATGGTGGAACCATATTTATCGACGAAATTGGCGAGCTCCCCTTGTCGGCGCAGGCAAAGCTTTTGCGCGTCTTGCAGGAAAAGACACTGGAGAGGGTTGGGGCCAACAAACCAATCAAGGTAGACATTCGTATTATTGCCGCTACCAACCGCGATCTGGAAGACATGGTGAGTAAGCAGAAGTTTCGTGAAGACCTCTACTACAGACTCGACGTTTTCCCCATCATAGTCCCCCCACTGCGCGAGCGCGGTGCCGACATCATTGCGCTCGCTGATTATTTCGTTGCTCGATATTCCGATCAGAATCACAAGAATGTAAAAAGGATATCGACTCCGGCATTGAATATGATGATGAGCTACCACTGGCCGGGCAATGTCCGCGAACTCGAAAACGTGATTGAGCGGGCAACGATCCTTTCGGAGGGCGGTGTCATCCATGGTTATGATCTGCCACCATCTCTGCAGACTACAGTTCTGCCTGGTGCCGCGCAAAAGGGTGGGCTCAGCGCCAGAATGGCTGCTGTCGAATACGAGATGATTGTGGATGCGTTGAAAGCACACGATGGAAACATGTCAGAGGCGGCCAAGGACCTTGGCTTGACGCGCAGGATATTGGGCCTGCGTATGGAGAAATACAGTATCAATTACAAGGACTACAGACTGGTTGACAAGAAGCAACCGCAATAGGCATACCGTCTTTCATTTCAGCATGAAACAAACTCCGCCGGCGATGCTCACTCCATATGTGCATCGCTTTGATGACTGTACGCTCTGCTTTCGGGGACTTCCATCCTGCTCGAACGCTAATCCAACGTCAGAACAATCGATCAATTGGGTTGAAGCGGAGAGAGCGGTATTGCTGTACTTTATGCGTCGTACATAAATGCACAATCAGGTTTAAATTCGTACAACTGCGAACTCTTTCACATCAAAAAAACTGGAAGAATAGGGCAGGTTGAATTCAATCGGCAATCTCCTGCTCAAAATCCGATAAATTTCGTGAAGCAATAAATTCTTCTATCCGACACAAAACAAGCATAGTCGAGTGGAGCTTTCATGCGCGGCGGAGACTATTTTGCGTCATCGTCGAAGAGGGCGCGAGGTTTGGCACGGTGCTTGCAAATACAGATAGCGTTGGCCGCTCTTGATTCTTACGACGTACTGCTCGTCCAGCAGAGTTGGCAACGCTTGAACTAGCTCTCTGACCGCTTGAAGTTGTACCAGCTTGGGTGCCCCCGGTCTGGGGTCCCCATGGATAGGTTTTCGTCCGTGGGGTGGAGGTCTCGCTTCTGAGACCTGGGAGAGCACGAACTCAAAGCACAGAATCATCCGGTCAAAGACCTAGCGGACTTGAACATTGCAGCAGGAACTCACACGACGACGCAGTTACATCTCCACAAACCTTCGAAGGAGCTATTATGACGAGAAAGATTGCAATCTACGGTAAGGGCGGAATCGGTAAATCGACGACCACACAGAACACGGCAGCGGCGATGGCCCATTTTCATGGCAAGAAGATCTTCATCCATGGTTGCGATCCAAAGGCCGACTCGACACGATTGATTCTTGGCGGCAAGATGCAAGAGACCCTGATGGATGTGCTGCGAGAGCAGGGCGCAGAGAAGGTTACCAACGATAAGGTCATCAAGCGCGGCTTCGAGGATATCCAGTGCGTTGAGTCTGGCGGCCCTGAACCCGGTGTGGGTTGCGCGGGCCGTGGCGTCATCACTGCCATCGATTTGATGGAGCAGAACAAAGCCTACACCGAAGATTTGGACTTCGTTTTCTTCGATGTGCTCGGCGACGTTGTCTGCGGTGGATTTGCCATGCCGATCCGCGAAGGCAAGGCGCAGGAAGTGTATATCGTCGCCTCGGGCGAAATGATGGCAGTATATGCGGCCAACAACATCTGCAAGGGCCTGGTGAAGTATGCCAAGCAGTCCGGTGTGCGCCTTGGCGGCGTCATCTGCAATAGCCGCAAGGTTGACCGGGAGCAGGAGTTCATCGAAGAGTTCACTGCTTCCATCGGAACGCAGATGATTCACTTCGTTCCTCGCGACAACATTGTGCAGCGCGCTGAGTTCAACAAGAAGACGGTTACCGAGTTTGATGAGACGCAGAATCAGGCTCTTGAGTATAGCGAACTTGGTCGCAAGATCATCGATAACCAGAACTTTGTGATTCCCAAGCCGCTAAGCATGGATCAGTTGGAATCGATGGTCGTGAAGTACGGCTTGGCCGAATAAATCGCGCCCCTTCACAGAGTATGGCTTGTGCGCGATCAAGTAAAAACAAGCATCGCGCACCTGCCCTATGCCCTGCTGAATATTGGGCGTTCAACTGATTGTTATCACAGTCATCAGGAGGTATTATCGATGCCACATCATGAGTTTGATTGCAGTACGTGCATCCCCGAGAGAAAAAAACATGCAGTGGTCAAAGGGCCCGGTGAGACGATTGCCGACGCGTTGCCGGCCGGATACTTGAGCACCATTCCCGGCTCGATTTCCGAGCGCGGATGCGCCTATTGCGGCGCCAAGCATGTCATCGGCACTCCGATGAAGGATGTTTTGCATATCAGCCACGGCCCAGTCGGATGCACCTACGACACATGGCAGACCAAGCGCTACATCAGCGACAACGACAACTTCCAGTTGAAGTACACCTTCGCGACCGACATGAAGGAAAAGCATGTCATCTTCGGCGCGGAGAAGCTGCTCAAGCAGAATATCCTCGAAGCCTTCAAAGCCTTCCCGGATATCAAGCGCATGACGCTGTATCAGACCTGCGCATCGGCACTGATCGGCGATGACATCAACGCCATCGCAGACGAGGTAATGGAAGAACTCCCTGACGTTGACATCTTTGTGTGCAACTCTCCGGGCTTTCGTGGCCCGAGTCAATCCGGCGGTCACCACACAATCTGCATCGCGTGGTTCAAGGACAAGGTAGGAACAGTTGAGCCAAAGATCACCAGCGACTATGTGATCAACTATGTGGGTGAATACAACATCCAGGGCGACCAGGAGGTCATGCAGGATTACTTCAAACGCATGGGCATCCAGGTGCTCTCCACGTTTACCGGCAATGGTTCCTATGATGACTTGCGGTCCATGCATCGCGCGCACTTGAATGTGCTCGAGTGCGCCCGCTCCTCCGAATATCTTTGCAACGAGCTGCGTGTGAAGTATGGCATTCCGCGTCTGGACATTGATGGATTCGGCTTTGCTCCGCTCTCCGATTCGCTGCGCAAGATCGGCCTTTTCTTCGGGATTGAAGATCGAGCCGAAGAGATCATCGCAGCTGAAACGGCGCGCTGGAAGCCAGAACTCGATTGGTACAAGGAGCGTCTTACGGGCAAAAAGGTTTGCTTGTGGCCCGGCGGATCAAAGTTGTGGCACTGGGCCCATGCGATTCACGAAGAGATGGGCGTAGAGGTCGTTTCGGTATACACCAAGTTCGGCCATCAGGGCGACATGGAGAAGGGCATTGCCCGCGCTGAAGAGGGTGCACTGGCGATTGACGATCCGAACGAGCTTGAAAGCCTTGAGGCGATGTACAAGCTCAAGCCCGATTGCATCTTCACGGGCAAGCGTCCAGGGGAATTCGCCAAGAAGGTTCGCGTCCCATATCTCAATGCGCACGCCTACCACAATGGACCGTGGAAGGGATATGAGGGCTGGGTTCGCTTTGCGCGCGACATCTACAACGCCATCTATTCACCGATACATCGGCTCGCTCTGGTGGACATCAGCAAGGATGAGCTTCCGAGCGAAAGTGGATTCCAGACGCGTCGTATGCTTTCTGATGTGAATCTGAGTGACGAAATAAAGAACGCATCTGAACTTCGCCAGTACACGGGCAAGTTTGACGTAACCCCGGACCTGCGTAACAAAACTGCACTCGACTATCCCTACCTGCGTCAAGACAAACTTGAACAGTTGGTGTAGGGATACATGCGATGGAGGATTCGATGAAAGACAAAATTGAGCAACTGGTCGATTACATCATGAAGCATTGCCTCTGGCAGTTCCACTCCAGGGCATGGGATCGGGAGCGTCAGAATCGCGAGATTCTGACGTGGACCAACAAAATTCTCTGTGGCGACATAGAGAAGCCCGCGGACCGCCTGGATCGATGCCACTGGGTTGATGCCATGGTGCTGGCTGATTCCTATCGGGAGAGTTTTCCCTGGATCAAGGGACTTGCCAAGCCGGAGATTGAAACGCTAATGAAGGGTGTCCGTGAGCGCATGGACTTTCTGACGATTACCGGCTCGAAGAACCTCGAGTTGACGGACCAGAACTACTAAGGAGATCTCTATGGCCTGCAATCTTTCGGAACGGACACGTGCCGGTATCATCAACCCGATCTTTACCTGTCAGCCAGCGGGCGCACAGTTCGCCAGCATCGGCATCAAGGATTGTATCGGCCTGGTTCATGGAGGTCAGGGCTGCGTCATGTTTGTACGCCTCATCTTCTCGCAGCATTTCAAGGAGAGCTTTGAACTGGCCTCCTCCTCGGTTCACGAAGAGGGCGCAGTCTTCGGCGCCCTCAAGCGTGTGGAAGAAGGCGTCGATGTTTTGCTCATGCGCTATCCGCACGTCAGGGTCATTCCAATCATCTCCACCTGTTCGACCGAGATTATTGGCGATGATATTGACGGTGTGGTGGTCAAGTTGAACGAAGGCCTGCTCAAGGAGAAGTACGCTGATCGTGAAGTCTATCTGGTGCCGATCCACTCTCCCAGCTTTGTTGGCAGCATGATCAGCGGCTATGACTCTGCCGTGCGCGACATCGTCAAGTACTTCGCCACCAAGAGCGATCCCAATGGAAAGATCAATCTCTTTACGGGGTGGGTCAATCCGGGCGATGTCACTGCCCTCAAGCACCTATTGAGCGAGATGGACATTGAAGCCAATCTTCTGTTCGAGATCGAAGAGTTCGACTCGCCGCTGATGCCGGATGGTCAACACGTCTCGCATGGCGAAACCACGGTCGAAGACCTGCGTGACACAGGCAACGCCTTCGCCTCCATCGCGCTCAACCGCTACGAAGGTGGTAAGGCTGCGCAGTATCTTGAAGACGAACTCGGTATTCCTGCTACGATTGGACCCACCCCCATCGGCATTCGCAATACGGATGCGTTCTTGCAGACGCTCAAGAAGATTACCGGCAAGCCGATTCCACAGGCACTCGTCAAGGAACGCGGCATTGCAATCGATGCACTGACCGATCTGACGCACATGTTCCTGGCTGAAAAGAAGGTCGCCATCTATGGCAACCCCGATCTTGTCATTGGACTGGCACAGTTCTGCATCGACTTGGAGATGAAGCCGATGCTGCTGTTGCTAGGGGATGACAATCCCAACTATGCAAGGGATCCCCGCATTCTGAAGCTCAAAGAGAAGGTCGATTGGGATATGGACATTATTACCAACTCAGACCTCTTTGAGATGGAGGACAGAATCAAGAACAAAGGCTTGGATCTAGACTTGATTCTGGGCCATTCCAAGGGGCGCTTCACGGCCATCGATTACAAGATTCCGATGGTGCGCGTCGGCTTCCCCACCTATGACCGGGCGGGTATGTATCGCCATCCGGTGGTGGGATATGCGGGCGCCATCTGGCTGGCCGAGCAAATGGCGAATGCGCTCTTCACCGACATGGAATACAAGGGCGAGCGCGAGTGGAGCCTCAACGTCTGGTAGGTCACGTTCCACGCATCTCTTCCGTTGAGCACTCAGAAGAGATGCGTGTGAAAGTAAGCCGATGGTTCACCATCCCAGCAGGAGGTTGTAGCGATGGCGCAAGGTTCTTTGATCGCAATCAGTTCTCTCGTCGATCATTCTCATGCCCTGAAGTCTGCCGTTTCAGAAGCGCGGATGAAAGACCTGTATTTTGCTTACGGCTCCAACATGAATCTATCGCAGATAAGTTCACGTTGTAGCCGGCCCGTGGCAATCTCGACGGCCTGCTTGAAGGATCATCGCCTGATCTTCTGCGGCCACTCCGATGTTTGGGATGGAGGCATAGAGACTGTGGAGCCAGCGCCTGGCGAAGATGTCTGGGGTGTGCTCTTCTCGCTGAGTAACATGAATTGGGAACGACTGGATCTGTGGCAGGATGCCCGCATGGATGGCGGCGGACTGTACTTCCACATTCCGATGGTAGTCGCAGATATGCAAGGACACGAGTATTATGTGCGGCTCTATAAAAAGGATGTTCAGAAGGAGCCGACGAATCCCAGTCGTGAGTATCTTGATTTCATTGTGCAGGGCGCTATCGAGAATGGCCTTCCCGGTCCTTATATCGATGCATTGAAAGCCAGAACCACTAAACCAGCTTTATATCCTGTTCCCATGAGAGGCAGCACTGATCTTGGGTGGGCAGCAGGAGTTTCTTGCCTCGATTGCGCAAATTAATGCTATGCGTAACGGAGCACTGTGCAATAGAACCTCAACGACGGAGGGGACGATCGCATGAAGATTGCGGCTTTTGTGAATGCCGGTGGAGAGATTGCCGATTTTTTTGAGGATGGTCGAATTTGTCTGTTTAGTAAAACCGCCGAAGGGTGGGAGAAAATTCGTGAGATTCCTCTAGCTATCAGAGAAGAGATGGGGCTCGGCGAAGTGAAACATTCGCTCGCTGCATCCGTGGCGCAGATGAAGGATTGCGATCTCTTTGTGCTGCGCGATCTGCGCGGAGGCATCAAGGCGATGCTGGAGGATCATGGCTTCCGCGTCTGGAAGTCGAACGGCGCGCTTGCCGAGCAGCTAGACAATGTGGCTTTGCGCGAGATGGAACTGGTCGTGATCGAGCAGCAGGAGAAGGCTCCCATCCCTGGGCCTGATCTTGTGGGAGAGTTACGTGATGCCTGCTACAAGGTCAATCTGGTTGAGTTATTGCAGAGCGGAATGCCGCATGTTTCGCGCGATGTCCTGATGCCGTTCTTTGAGACGGTCGCCTTCCAGCGCCTTGAGATCATCTGTCAGCATATTCCGAAGTGGTTTGCCATGGAGTTTCCTGGCCTGGGATTGCGCGTTGACTCCACTACTGCGGATGCCTCGGGAAACGAGATCACGGTTGTTGTAGTCCCGGCATGTGGCAAGCGTAGTTGCCCTCCCGGCAAGCAGCGTGGCAGTTCAGGATGTCACTGCGGATAATCATTCCATGGAGGCACAAACCGCAAGTTATCTATCTTGTGGGGCAACCACAGCCATTCATATCGGAGCAACTGCAGAAGACTGGAGAGAGTCAATGAATCAACAGCCGCATGGTGCTATGCGCCGCAAGGAACGTGAGATAACTGATCGCGCCGAAATCGATGCGATCCTCGGTTCAAGCAAGGTCATGTACCTTGGCTTGGCCGATCAGGATATTCCATTCGTTGTGCCCGTGTTCTTTGCTTATGATGGCACCTCGATATATTTTCACTCCGCAGGCGCGGGCACCAAGATTGAGATCCTCAAGCGTAATCCGAAGGTATGCTTTGTCGTCTCGGTGGATCAGGGGTTTATCGAGAGTGACAAAGCTTGTGACTTCGAAGCTAAGCACCGCACTGTGATCGGCTTTGGAAGCGCTAATTTTATCGAAGATAATGTCGAGAAGATTTTAGTACTTGACCGGATCGTTGCGCTCTTCAGCGATCGGCATTTCGAATACCCCAAAAGTAATCTTCATCAGACGACGGTAATTCGTATCGACGTTCATTCCCTCAAGGGCAAGAAACATGGCTATTAATCTCTTCCGGGTCAAATTCCCCGCCGCTTGCAGCGCGTTCGCGTCGGCCAACGGAGATACCCCTTGGCTTGCCGCGAGGTCGTTCATTCCGGCGCAATGCGTTGGGGATGATACGTAAATCGAGAAACGCTCCAGCCGACAACGGCGTTCTCGATATTTGTTGGCCCTGTCGTCCCTTAGGATATTTACGATCCCTCAGAATCTCAGGGCCGAGATGTTTCCGACAATCGGATATTTGCCTTCCTCAGGAGCAGACAAGCAGCTTTCTGGGTTCAAAGCGGAACATATCGGGGAAGGTGCAGTACTCAGGGTTTCCCAGCTCAAGGACCGGTTGGGCATTGACGATCTGCTTGATATGTTTTTCCAGAAGCTCTCGATAGGCGCTCCGCTCATCGGGGGTGAATGGAGCCGTCTGGTACGACATCGTAATGTGGAACTGGTAAGTAGCGTGGTCCTTCAACCGGAAACCATAGACTTCTGCCAGTTGATTGCGGACGGAGCGCAGCTTCGCATTCTCATTAGGGTCGACAGGGATCATACGCAGGCTGCAAGCAGTGCGAAAGTTAGTTGTGGCGGACTGATCGATATGTACGCGCAGAGGCAATTCACACTTGAGCCGTGCCTTTTCCATTCTCTCGCCCACCATTTGGGTGCAGACATCGATAGGTGCGTCCGCCGGTACATAGGACGGCCATCCCGAGACCATGCGGTCCTGGTCATTCGCACCAGGAAAGATAGTCATATGGTAGCTGTCGGCAGAAGTGAGTCCCAGCTTGTGGCAAAACGACGAACGCTCCATTGCCGCGCGCAGCTCAAGCATGGTGTCTCGCATGGCGCACTGTACTGGTAGATGACAGATGACAGTGTTACCTGCGAATGGACGGCGAGTGCCATCGGAGTTGAACTTCAGAATCGTATCGCGGTTAGGAATTTGAGGATTCAGGGAAAGAACCTGGGAGAAAAGGTCAGAAGACGCCAGGGTTGCCGCTGCAAGAGTGGAGGTCTGAAAGAGAAATTCACGACGATCGATCAAAATAGAATCCTTCTTTTGGCTGAAGTCAAATTGGAGTGTCTGCTGCTCAAACTGCATAGACAGGGGGCGGCAGCATATTGCAGCGCCCCGCCCATATTTGTTAGAACGCCAGCCGGAGAGCCAGTTGCACTTGGCGCGAGGGATAAACGCTACTGCTGCCGGTGAAGCTGCCGAAACCGGTGTTGTAGCTGGGCGCGCCCGAGGTACTGTTAACCGAACCGATGCTCGAAGACGGACTGATGTAGTTGGTTGCGTTGAACAGATTGAATGCTTCGATGCGGAACTCCGCATTGTACCGCTCGTTTGGCAGTGTGAATCTCTTATGCGCTGCCAGATCGAACTGGCCGAATGCCGGGCCGCGAAGGTCGTTGCGGCCCGCATTGCCGAAGACCCGCGTTCCAGACGGGATTGAGGCTCCTGGCGGAGGTGTAGTTCCCGAGCCTGCGATGAAATATCCGTTCAGTGAACTGGCTGTCTTGACGAGGTTGTGACCATACACCCCTTTTGCGGAGTTAGTCAGGTTGGGGCGAACCGAGTACGAGGCGCTGGTGGTGGAAACGACCTGGTTGCTGCTGGGCGTGTAGCCCAGGTCAATCGGAACGCCGCTAGTTGCGACGTCAATTCCGGTTAGCTGCCAGCCGCCCAACAACTGCTGCTGCCACCCGGGTGCAGATGAGCCGAACCGATGGCCGTGTCCATACGGAAGATCAACGATGAACGAGGTCGTATCGTTCAGCGGTTGGTTATAGCCTGAGGGGCCGCGATCCCCGGCTGGGTTGTATTTGTTGACCAGTGCGCTGTCGCCATTCTGCGTCTCCAGGTCGGCCGACGCAAGATCGATGCCGCGCGACCAAGTGAACGAGTTGATGAGGAACAGACCATGGCTGAAGTGGTGCTGCAGCTTGGTCTGAAGCGAGTGGTAGATCAGCGAACCCGCATTGCTGTACGTCAGGAGGTCGGTGAAGTTGGCAATCGGCCGCCGATTGACCAACGACGTGTTGCATTGCCCTGCGGCCCCGGCGGGAATTTCACTCTGAAGACAGGTGCGGGCCTGGTTGAAGTCTTCAAGGGTGGCCTCATGTACCGTGTGATTTCCGACATAGGAGATCTCCAGTGTGGTATCCCATGGCATCTCCTGCTGCACAGAGAGGTGGAATGCCTGCACATTTGCTGGTTTGAAGTCCCTTGGCAGATAACGGGTCTGCGCCTTGGTAGTGGAGAAGTTTGCGGGGCCGGCAAAGTTGGTCTGGTAACCGTCCTGCATCCGGCGGAAGCATGTAGTCGGGTCCTGCGTCAGCGAGGTGCAGAGCCCCTGACTCGGCGTCTGGTTGGAGGGCAGGGTGGCGTCGTAGTTGTTCGGTCCGTTGTAGGCGAGCAACCCCTCTCCTCCCATACGGAAGAGGTAAGCATAGCTGATGCCGTAGCCGCCGCGAACCACAGTTTTAGGAGATGCCTGATACGCGAAGCCTATGCGCGGGCCGAAGTTCTTGAGATTCAGATCTACCAGGCCGCGATCAGAGAGCGAATCGGCACCCATATAGTGAATGTTGTAGACGTGGCCAGGAACAGTGCTGTTTATGTCTGTACCATTGCCCGCAGCAATCAGCCGGTCGTTCGCCGGGTCAAAGTTATAAAACTTGTTGTCCTGTTCATAGTTCGGCGACATGAACTCATAACGCATGCCCAGGTTCAGGGTCAGTACGGGCCGAGCCTTCCAGTCGTCTTGGATATACCCCGCGTGCCAGAAGCGGAGGTAGTTCACCTCGTTCGGCGCATTGAGTTGGTAGTTGCTACGCGCACCGAAGATGAAATCCGTTAGGTTCGCGGCCTGCGCCGTGGTCGCGCTGCCCGACGAGCTAAACGAGCCCGCATAGGTATCCTGTCCAAACTTTGGATGAAAGTCCGAGATCGCCTGCGAGAGCCATCCATATTCGTAGCCGACCTTCAAGCTGTGGTGGTCTTTGATCCAAGTGTAGTTGACCTTCGGGTTCGCCTGTGTCGGGTTGTTGTACTGTGGATTGGTGCCTTGCTCGCCGAACTGGGTAAAACCAGAAACGCCCTGCGCATTCAGGCCACCTGTGTAGGACGGATCCTGAGGTACGTTCGGAATGCCCGCCAGGAGGTTCGGTGCTCCGAGGAAAATCGGCTGCTTGCCGCTCTCGGTCCATGTCTCCCCGAAGCGCAGTTCGAGAATCGAGCTTGACGTCAGAGTCCAGTTGTAGCCGCCCACAAGCTGTCGCGTTCTGGCGTAGAGCGTTCCGTTGCTGTTGCCGCCCACGGGACCGGGGTACGGCGGCGGCTGGAAGTAGGTGACAGCACGCTGGCTGTAACGGAAGAAGGCGTTCTGGCTCTGATTGCGCACATAATCGACGCGTGCGTCACCCTTGTTATCGACAGTGGGCGCGGCCGGAAGATATTGAAAGTTAGCGGCGGTGAGGCCGGCGCCCGCGATGTTCGGAGTGGGCAATAGCTTCAGAACCTGGACCGCGAGCGGATTCAGATTCGGGTCGCTCAGCGGCACTTGTCCGTTCGCGTATACGACGCCGGTATAGGGATTCTTGATCGGGATCGGCGCCCCAGAGACCGTACCGTCCACGGTGAACAGTCCCCCCTGCTCGGCTGGTGTAGGTAGCGTGGCGGTAGTCAGCGAGTGCGAGACTGCGCGAAGTCCCTCGTAATCGATGAAGAAGAAGAGTTTGTCCTTCCGGATCGGTCCGCCGAAGGTGGCACCGAACTGGTTCTGCACAAGCGTCGGCTTTACACCGGTTCCATAGAAAGGACCAAAGGCGTTTAGAGCGGTATTGCGGAGGTAATCGTATGCCCCACCATGAAAAGCGCTCGTTCCGCTACGCGTGGTGGCATTGACGATTGCCCCGCCCGACCGGCCATACTCGGCCGAATAATTATCTGTCTGTACCTTGAACTCCTGTAGTGAATCTGGCGACGGAATGACGGCCTCATTCGAGTAGCCCTGATTCGCCTCTTGATAGCCATTGTTGTCGATGCCATCGAGAGTGAAGTTGTTATCCATTGAGTTCAGTCCGTTTACGTTGTAGGAGGCATCGCGTGGCGGATTGGAAGCCACCGTAGCGATAAGTGATCTGCGAACGCCGGGAACAAGCTGCGCCAAGTCCGCATAGGAACGGCCATTGAGCGGTAGTAGTACCGCCTCGGTGCCCTGCACCGTTTGCCCACGGTCGCTGGTATCGGTCTCCAACTGCACGGCAGCGCCTGAAACAGTGACTGTATCGCTTTCCATACCGAGTTTAAGGGAGAGGTCGACGCGCTGACGTGCTCCTACATTGACACGGAAGACATCGGTCTTTGAATTTTGAAAGCCTGGGGCTGTGACCGAGATGGTGTATTCGCCTGGCTGCACACTGTCAAACTCGTAGCCGCCGCTTGAGTCCGTCTGCCGGACTACTTTCACTCCTTTGGCAATGTCAAGCAATTCCACCGTGGCTGCGTTGATCGTCGCCCCTGTGGGATCTTTGACGTTGCCCAGCACAGCGCCCGAGTCAAACTGCGCATACGACTCGTTCCACATTCCAACAGTTTGCAGCAGGAGAAGCAGGCCGACTATCGATCGCCATCGGAACAAGCTCCAGATGGTTTCTTTATTTGTCTTCGATTTCATTGGGTACGCTCCAGGAGAGATCGTTCAATTTCAGAAGTCCCGTACCGATCATTGGTAGCTTCTGCGCCCAATCGTCTGCATCGGGGGCCGTTCGCTGTAAGAATTGCAGATCTTCTCGGAGATGGTGAACCGAATTCACGGTCACATCGCCGATACATAGCGATAAGTCGATCCGCTCTCCTTATTTACCGGGGATTGATGTATCCCGATACAGTGAATAGAGCGTGAATTTGTTAATGGAGCGTTCATGGACATCTGCTTCAATAAAGTCTGCCGCGATGAGCAGAGAGAAGCGAGGAAGTACAGAAGACCCTCTGTGGTCGACACGAACGGTTTCAATAGCGGATTGGCCTGAGCTTGCTTACCGCGAATTGGTAAGCCGCATTGTCTCCTCGCCGATCTTTGCGCGTAGCGAGCGTCTTTCAACGCTGCTCACATATGTCTGCGACATGGCCTTGAAAGGCCGTGACGGAGAACTCAACGAGCAGAGGATCGGGCACGCCGTCTTCGGGCGCTCACCAGATTACGACTCATCGGTGGACGGCATTGTGCGCACTCAGGCCAGTCGCCTCCGCCAGCGGCTCGACCTGTACTTCGAGCAGGAAGGCGTTGCGGAGCCGGTACGCGTCGTTATTCCAAGGGGCGGATATGTTCCTGTCTTTATGCCGCAGCACGCGGCAGCGGATCCCGGCAATCTTGCCCCACAATCGCAGGCAACAAGCTCAAGCGCAAGTACTCTTCCTCCTTCGCACTTATTGCTGGCGGCATCGTCATTCAAGGGCCGGATGCTGCCGTGGGTTATGTGCGTTCTGCTGGTCATCGCACTCGCAACCATCGAGGCTCGCAGCCGCATAAAGGTCATGGCTGAACTCGCCAATGTGACACCACATCCGCTCTGGAGCCAGATCTTCACGCCGCAGCATCCGACTCTTGAGGTCCCTGGTGATTCAGGACTGGTGCTCTCTCACGTCTTCGATGAACGAAGTGTTCCGCTCAATGAATATCTGTTGGGCGATTATCGGAGTACTGGCGTCAATTTATCCGAGCGTCGCTTGTCGCCAGAGATGAGGTCGCTGCGTGCGGAGTTCGCCAATCGACGTTATACCTCCATCGTCGACCTGGATGCCGCCGCCACGCTGGCACAGATTGCGGTATCGGCCCACAGCAGTCTGCAGGTTCGTTATGCGCGCGACCTAAGGCCAAACGATCTGAAGAACGGAAATGTGATCTTGATCGGTGCCTTTGAAGCGAACCCCTGGGTCGAGCTTTTTGAGAGAAACATGAACTTTGTCATGCAGAACGACTATAAGACGCGCGTGTTCTCCGTCATCAATCGGTCGCCACGCGCTGGCGAGCCGGCTCACTGGGACTCGGTCTGGGATGACCCGCAGCATAGAGTTTACGGCATTGTCGCATTCACACCGAACCTGTCGGAGAACGGCAACGCTCTACTTATCGAAGGAACCTCAATGGCCGGAACCGAAGCGGCGTGGGATTTCATCTCTGACGATTCGGAGCTATTGCCTTTTCTAAAAAAGATTCAACGTCCCGATGGAAGAATCCCACATTTTGAGTTGCTGCTTGCAACTCAAAACATGAGCTCGAGTGCAGTTCATAGTAGCCTTCTAGCATGGCGTACTATGAATTGATTCGCCTGGGATCGCCCACTTCCTGCCCGATCAGTGATGATATGCATGCAAGCATTCAGGAACGCTGTCGTCCGCCGCTATCAATTGACGGTCGCAGTAGGGATAGAAGATGGGCACATTCCTTGAGCTTGGTACCGGCTTCAGTGCCGATGCGGATAAGATAGGGGCTGGCAAGATCCCTACCGGCCTTGCGAATCTGCCGAATATAGACTTCATCCGTGTCAATGATGTTCAATTGACATGGATGAAGGCACTCGCCTAAAATCGCCCAATCATTCGTCAACGGCAGATCAGTACCGAATGTCGCCATAGCGCCATCAATTCTTTGGCCAGCGAGAGGCTTTTCAACACCCTCTTGAACACTCTCAATTGCATTAAATCTTAGAACTCTGACCAAGACCTCTGCCATGCAACGCAGTGTTCTTTCGAGTAATAAGCATGACTGCTACAAGCTGACTTCACGTTACCGATCCCACGATACGCGGTCGACGCGTGCTTCGGGAAAGCTGGTGTAGAGCCGACTTGCTGATATCGACTTACAGGTCAACCATCGGGTGGACGAGAGAGAAGGGTGACCTTCGAGCTATAGGCGGCATGGGTAAAAAGGGGCGCTAGAGCATTTCACCTTTTTCCCCCAGTCTCACCGCAGTTATAGAAGTTGTCGCGTCCAGAAAATCAATCCTTCTGATGCTTTCGATACCGTGCCGGCGGGCAATTTCTTCGTCGCCCGGAGCTGTAATGACCAGCGGTTTGAGAGCCGGGTTACGATGATTGACCCCCAATAGTCCGCGGAGCGCCTGGATGTCATACCGTCCGGATTTGACTTCGACGGTCTATTTCCCCCAACTCTCATCGAAAACCGCTGGCCAGCGCCTTCACCTCGTCCAGCGTCACCTGGGGGTGAAAGCGAATGCCGCCCTTGGCCGGGCCGCGCACCGAACTGTGTTGTACGCGGTAGCCCTTGTTGTCGTCAGCATCTTCCTACCCTCCTGTTCGGGACCTGTTTGCTTTGCTTCTTGCCGATCAATCTTCAGATCGTATGGGCTACTCCTTCGATCGACTCTTTGTAGAGCTCGCGTCCACGCGCCAGTGCACGCTCGTTCACTTCCACAAAGCGCGGATTCTTGACCAGTCGCCGTAGCGCGGCATCGACGCTGGCCTCGGGCAACACTCCAGTAATCTCCAGCAGCGCGCCCAGCATCAGCATGTTGCTGGCGCGCGCGTTGCCCAGCTCATTGGCGATTTGCGTAAATTCGCAGGCCAGAACGTGCACACCCTCGCGCTCGCAATCGGCCGGAAATGTTTCGCCGTTATAGACGATCCAGCCTCCCGAAGGTACGTTCGCATAGAACTTCCGCAGCGAAGGTTCGTTCATCGCCACGAGCACATTGGGCTGCGTCACCAGCGGCGAATCGATGGGCTGCCGGGAAAGCCGCACATGGCAATTCGACGTGCCCGAGCGCATCTCCGGTCCATACGACGGCAGCCACGAGACTTCCAGTCCCGCATCCAGTCCCGCTTCAGCCAACACTTCGCCCATCAGCAGCACGCCTTGCCCACCAAAGCCTGCCACCCGCACGCGCAGGTCCAGTTCTTTGGCCCTGTGCCCCAGGACGTGCGCGTTGCCTTCCGGCAAACTCTCGCTGTCAACGCCAAGAATCTTCGGGATCTCACTGAGTTCCGGCGCGGCCTCGGGCAATTGCCGCGGCTGCGCTTCCTTGGTGCGATCGCAGAACACGCCCAGCGGAAAAGTCTTCTCCATCACGTCGCGCACCCAGTGCTGCGCATCCACCGGCTGCATCTTCCAGATCGTCGGGCAGGGCGAAAGCACTTCGATCAGCGAGAAGCCCAACCCGCGCACCTGATTCTCCACGGCGCGGCGCACGGCGCGCGTGGCCTGCGCAATCTGCTTGTTATTACCCAGGCCCACGCGCTCAATGTAGACGGGCGCTTCGAGCGTGGCCAGCAACTCGCTCACATGCAGCGGATAGCCTTCTGTCGCGGCGCTGCGGCCGTTGGGCGTGGTGCTGCTTTTTTGGCCCAGCAGCGTGGTCGGTGCAACTTGTCCGCCGGTCATGCTATAGATGGCGTTGTTGACGAAGACGATGGTGATGTTCTCGCCGCGATTGGCCGCGTGCAAGATCTCTGCCGCGCCAATGGCCGACAAGTCTCCGTCGCCCTGGTAGCCGATGACGATGCTCTCCGGCCGGCTCCGCCGCACTCCGGTTGCCACGGCCGGTGCGCGTCCATGCGCCGCCTGGATGTTGCCCACATCGAAGTAGTAGTAGGTAAAGACCGAGCAGCCTACCGGCCCTACGAGGATCGTTTTGTTCTGGATGCCTAACTCGTCGATGGCCCGCGCCAGCATCTTGTGCACAATGCCGTGTCCGCAGCCGGGGCAAAAATGCGTCTGGTGCTGCAACTCTTCCTTGCGCTCATAGGTCTCGTAGAACGCCTTCGCCTTGCTATGGGTTACCGTGTATTCGCAGTCTGTTTCATTCAACGCAGAAATCGTTTCGCTAGACATGAGCCACCTGCTCTTCCTCCGGCTCCATGACCGGCGCGCCGCCCTGGGCCAGTTTGCGCACAAAGTTCAAAACCTCTTCGTGCGACGGAACATTCCCGCCCACGCGGCTCAGGAACTCCACCGGCCGCGCGCCATTCACCGCCAGCCGCACATCTTCCACCATCTGGCCGGTGCTCATCTCGACAACCACAAAGACCTGCGCACGCTTGGCCAGCCGCTGGAAATGCTCTTTCGGAAATGGATACAACGTGATGGGCCGCAGCACGCCAACCTTGAGTCCGCTTTCGCGTGCTTCCGCGGCCACGGCCTTCAAAATCCGCGCCACAATTCCGTAACCCACCAGCACGATTTCCGCATCGTCCGTATCGCACTCTTCGGCGCGCGTTTCGACCCTCTCGGCTTCCAGATACTTGGCTTCCAGATGGCGCACGTGCGCTTCCAGTGCATCGCTATCCAGATAGAGCGAGTTGATCAGGTTGTTGCGCGACTCGGCCGTGCCTGCCGTGGCCCACTCCGGCAACTGCGGCGCAACGGCTGTCTGCGGAAACTCCACCGGCTCCATCATCTGTCCGATGAATCCATCGGCCAGCAGCAGCACCGGGTTCCGATAGCGGTCTGCAAGTTCGAAGGCCAGCGCCGTCAAATCCGCCATCTCCTGCGCGGAGTGGGGAGCCAGCACGATGGTTCTGTAGTTACCGTGGCCGCCGCATTTCACCACCTGGTGATAGTCGCTCTGCTCGGCGGCAATGCTGCCCAGCCCCGGCCCGCCGCGCGTAATGTCCGCGATCACGCAGGGCAGTTCCGCACCCGCCAGGTAGCTGATGCCTTCCTGCATCAAGCTGATGCCGGGGCCGCTCGACGCCGTCATTGTGCGCACGCCCGCCGAGGCCGCGCCATAGATCATGTTGATCGCCGCTACTTCGCTCTCCGCCTGCAGAAACACGCCGCCTACCTGCGGCATATAAAGCGCCGCGGCCTCGGTAATTTCGCTGGCCGGGGTGATGGGATAGCCATAGAACCCACGGCATCCGGCGAGAATGGCGCTTCTCACAATTGCTTCATTGCCCTTCATCAATTGCTTATGCATGGACTCGCTCCCCAGTGCCTGTATTCAACCCGCGTGCTGCCACCAGCACGGTAATCGCTCCCGGCTCGGGACAGGCCATGAAGCAGATGCCGCAGCCTGTGCAGCCCGCGCCCGCATAGGCTGCGGTGCGATAGCCATAGCGATTGAGACGGTCGCCGAGGCCGATCACCTTGCGCGGACACGCTTCCACACACAGCCCGCAACCCTTGCACTCGTCTGTATTGACCCGCATGATGCCGCGGTCCTTCTTCTCTACATCGGTCATTCAGCACTCCTTCTCGGTAGCGGCCGATACTCGGGCACACACCGCCGCTTTGCGCTCCAGGGCATGC
>JAATFE010000333.1 GCA_015655365.1 Terriglobales bacterium | reverse complement strand
TCTCGCTTTCGAAGACTTGGCAATTGGCGTCACCGCCCTGCAGCTTGGCTTCGAGATTGTTACGCTGAATGAAAAAGACTTCCGGCACATTCCCGGTCTACGAATTGTGAACCCGGCTTAGGCGCGTTCCTTGCGATGAATCGCCCGTAACTCCCGAAAAACCTCAGCGGCAGGAACGCTGGGCCGGGGGTCGGCCAACGATTCCTCTGCTAACTGGGTCAGCCACGCGTCCGTACCAGCCTCTTCGCGCACTTGGGACGGTCCCTGGCCCTGCTCCGCAAGAAAGTCGTCCGGAAAACCGGCCTTGTCCAACGCGGCGTAGACTTCTTCCCACCTGTCCGGCGCCGGGGAGAGGATCAGGTCGCCGCTCTCCGCATCCCGGCGAATGAAAACCTCTTTTGAATTGAACCGATATGCGTCTGGGATGCGAACGGCTTGGCTTCTTCCGCTCATGAAGACACGCGTTCTTTCAATATCTGCCATCGTCCCTCCCGTGAGGTAAACGATGCCACAGAAAAGCGCCGCGACAATCCGGGTCCACCGCCATCGAGGCGAAAGACTTTGCTGCCGGGATCGAAAGTGGTGACGGAGGGTTGTGCGAGAGCCCCGAGCGAGGCAAGAAGCAAAACGAGGGCTGCTGAAAGGGTTTCAACATGGACGGTCTCCGGTTTCCCTTTTTTAAACCGCCCCATCATGGCACCGGGTCGGAACGTACCTGGGCCGGAGGCAGGGCTTTCACGGGACTGGGTTTCAGAACCGGAGAGGAGGTTCGACGCGGCTCTACGGGGCGCGTCGAACATGGTTGAGCATATTCGCAGCGCCCCTACGGGGCGCACTCCTCTTTGGGCAAGCTTACCCAGGATTGCGCTACGCTCCATCCTGGGCTATTCTCGACGGCTCCCTCCGGGAGCATCCGGTTCAGGCAATCGGAGAGCGCCGCTGCCTTTTGCGCCTACGTGACGGGTTCTGCGACAACCGCAATTTCCAGCTTGCGGGTGCCGCCGGGAAGATCGATCGAACCTAGGACAAGCGGCTTGCCCGGCATCAGGATGGATGTTTCTTCCAGCACGGTCTGGCGTATCACCGGATCTTGCCCGCTCGTAGACGGCTTCTCGTCTGCAAGGCTCGATTGCTCGATCTTCGAACGCAGGAGGAGACTGTCTGGATTGCCTTCCAGGGATGCCTGAATGTTCAGTCCCACATCCACATACTGCACCGGGGAGTTTTGGGGGGCGGTTCCAGAACTGGCCGCTCCCGTAACCACCGGCACCCGACTGCCCTGCTTGAGATCTGTTCTCTCTCCCGGAACTGCAATCAAGACCAGCTGCTGCAATCCGACCTGCTTTCCGTTCTCCGTCTCGCGAATCGTGTAGGTGAGCCGGAAGATTTTTTTGACGCGATCAAGATCCGAAACCATCTTCTGCGCAAGCATGAGGTCATCGGAGGAACCGCGCACGACGATGGCGCTTTGCGATTGCACGGGAAACACTTTGGCCTTTGGGAGTGCGTTGCGCAAAGCGGTCAGGCAATCGCTAACATCGTGCGGTTGCGTGCTGTTGGTGAGATAGAAAGTCCGATACTCTTCTTGGCTCGGCTTCGATTCCGCAGCCTTGGGTTCCGTGGGCTGAGTTTGGGCTCCGGCGCAAAGCGCGAAGAATGCGGCAACCAGCGCGATTCCAACCAACACACGGACAAGTTTCGCCCCCCATCTTTCCGTTACATCTCGATTCACGATCATTTTTCCCCTTTCGAAGTTGTTGATCCGTGGAATTCCCGACTGCGTTTCTCAATTCATGCCATGGCTATTTATCCAGACAGACGCCGGGGATTGGGTTTCGCTCGACAAAGAAATGTATAGGGGTCAAGAGGGGCTGCCTGCGGGAAGTGCGCGACGCGGAGGAAGAATCGGCTATTCTGAATGTGCCCGGAGGTCCCCGGATGCTATCGCTTGCCGTCAAACCGCCTGAATGCCCCACGCCCGTGGAAGAAATCGCGGTTGCCCTGGATCGGATCGGGCCGCTGCACGGGCTGTCCCTGGAAGATCGCCTGTGGCTGGCTCGGCACGGCGAGGAGTACATCGCGAATCCGGGAGACGTGCTGTTTGAAGAAGGCGCTCCGGCCGAGCACATGATCCTGATCCTCAAGGGCGAAATCCACGTGCGCCGCATGCACGGCGGCCCCATGGCGCTGTTTATTGGCCGGGCCGGCCAGATGACGGGGCTGCTGCCTTTCTCGCGCATGACGGGCTACGGGGGACAGGGCTTTGCCATTTCCCCGCTCTGGGCTCTGTCGGTGCACAAGGCGCTGTTCCCGGAGATGCTGCAAGCCATTCCCTCGATGGGGCAGCGGGTGGTTTCAACGCTGCTGGACCGGGTGCGCGAAGTGACCCGCATCGAGCAGCAGGCGGAGAAGCTGACCGCCCTGGGCAAGCTGGCCGGCAACCTGGCCCACGAGTTGAACAACCCGGCTTCCGCGGCTCAACGCTCCGCCGCCGGCCTGGTGGCGGAGCTGCGCGCCAACCGCCAGAGCCGCTTCAAGCTGGTGAACCTTTGCCTCAACGAGGCGCAGGTCGAGGGCATCGAAGCCTGGGAACAGAAGATTCTGAGCCGCACCGCACAGCCCCTGGAGCAGGCGCAAAAACCTAATGCAGTTAAGCTCATCGCCCGGGAAGAGGCTATTCGCACCTGGCTGGCCGAGCTGGGCTGTAGCGAGATCTGGGAGGTCGCGCCGCAGTTGACCGAGCAAGGGGTGACGGTTGCCGACCTGGACGAACTGCACGCGATGCTGGGCGACAACGAGACCTGCGTATCGCTGCAATTTTTTGCGCGCTACCTGCGGTCTTCGCGCTCGGTGGAGACGCTGGTGAACTCGACGGACCGCATCTTCGACCTGATCAGCGCCATCAAGGCTTATTCTTCGATGGACCGAGCGCCGATTCTGGAGGTGGACGTGGCCGCCGGACTGGATGCCACGGTGCAGATGCTGCAGTCGCGCATGGCGTTTGTGGAGGTGGAACGCGATTACGAACCCGGCCTGCCGACCATCAGCGCCTACGCCAGCGAGCTGAACCAGGTGTGGACGGCCCTGATGGAAAATGCCCTGGATGCCATGGGCAACCAGGGCGTGCTGCGACTGGCCTGTCGCCGGGAAGGCGAAATGCTGCTGGTGGAGGTGTGGGACTCAGGGCCCGGCATTCCGGCGGAGTTGCAGGACCGGATCTTCGAGCCGTTTTTTACCACCAAGGCGCCCGGCCATGGACTGGGACTAGGGTTGGACAATGCCATGCGCATCGTCCGCAAGCACCGGGGACATTTGAGCGTGCACTCGGAGCCGGGCTCGACCTGTTTTCGCGTGCGTCTGCCTCTGGATCAACTACAGGCCTACTGAGGGGCTGTGGTGAGGCGTCAGGTCTTTGACTGGGTGATTTTGTTCCGGTTGAGGACTGTGCCATCCCAGGTTAGGCGCAAAAGACGCGCTGAACCTGGGGCACCCGGGCGGTGGCACAACTTCACGTTGTCAAAAACCTAGTCGACTACTTCGATGCCACGCCAGAAAGCTACATAGCCCTTGATCTGGCGCGCTGCCGGTTTGGGGTCGGGGTAGTACCAAGCCGCATCGGGGTTGTCTTCCCCGTCAATCATCACGCTCATGTAGCGGGCCTGACCCTTCCAGGGACAGGTGGACGTGGTGGAGCTGGGGCGAAAATATTCATGCTTGAGGCTGGCTTCGGGGAAATAGACGTTTCCCTCCACCGTCTCGGT
>JAATFE010000429.1 GCA_015655365.1 Terriglobales bacterium | reverse complement strand
TCCGGGTCGCCGGTGGAGAGGTTATCGACGCCGAGAACGGCATGGCCCTCACTGAGCAAGCGATCGGACAGGTGAGATCCAAGGAATCCGGCAGCGCCGGTGATGAGTATGCGCATAGTCAAAGATCAATTCTCCGCAACCCTGGGAATCGAGCCCTGGGTACAATAGCGATCTGTGGAACAAAAGCGAACAAGCGCCAAGTCTCGGAGCGGATAATTTCGTACCTTGAACTCGTGCATTCTCAGGTCTCGCTTCCGAGACCTGAGAATGCACGAGTTCAAGGTACAACTTCAAGCGGTCGGAGACCTAGTTGCCGCGCGGCTTTCCTTGCTGGGCCTGATAACTTGCCGGCCGGCCCATGCTTACATAGGTGAATCCATGATCGAGCATGATCTGCGGCTTATAAAGGTTGCGGCCGTCGATCACGATGGGGAAGCGGACCGCCTGGTTAAGGCGCATCAGATCGATGTCTGCAAACTCCTTCCAATCGGTAAGAATCAGCACCGCGTCGGCGTCCTGGGCGGCCTCGTAGATGCTCGCGGCATAGCGGATTCTCTCGGAGGGCGGCAGGACTTCCTTGGCGCGCTCCATTGCCGCCGGATCGTATGCCGTTACCGTGGCGCCCGCTTCCAGGAGTTTACGGATGAGGTCGATGGCCGGAGACTCGCGGATGTCGTCGGTATTGCCCTTGAAGGACAGGCCGAGAGCTGCCAGCCGCTTGCCTCGCAGGGTCCATAGCGCGGAGAGGACTTTGTTGAAGAAAACCTCTTTTTGCGTTTCGTTGATTTTGCGGACATCCTGAAGCAGTTGGAAGTCTACGCCGCGTTGTTGTGCCACCCAATGGAAGGCGGCCACGTCCTTGGGGAAACAGGACCCGCCATAGCCCAGGCCGGCGTTGAGGAACTTGGGGCCGATGCGGCTGTCCATGCCAATGCCGGCAGAGATGTCTTCGATGTCCGCGTCCACGGCCTCGGCCAGATTCGCAACGGCGTTGATGAACGAAATTTTCAGCGCCAGAAAGGCGTTGGAGGCGTGTTTGATGATCTCCGCGCTTTGCGCCGAAGTCACCAGCAGCTTGGCAGGGTGCTGGGCGGTGCAGACGCCCTGGAGCGCATCGGGTCGGGCATAATAGCTGCCCCCGGTCAGCGGTTCATAGATGCGGCGCAGCAGATTGGCGGAACGCTCGGTGCTAGCACCCACCACGATGCGGTCCGGATGGAGGAAGTCTAGGATGGCCGTGCCTTCGCGCAGGAATTCCGGATTGGAGACGACGTCGAAGCTGTTAGGATCGACGCCGTTGCGATGGAGAACGCGGCGAATCCACTCGTTAGTGTAGACCGGGACCGTGCTCTTTTCCACGATGACCTTGTAGGTGTGGATGGAGCGGGCAATCTCGGAGACGACGGCCTCGACGTAGGAGAGGTCGGCTGCGCCGCTGTCGCCCTGGGGAGTGCCGACGGCGATGAAAATGGCCTCGCTGCGCTCGACGGCAGCGCCGAGATCGGTGGTGAACTCGACGCCGCAGTTGCGGTGTTTGGCAAGCAATTCAGGCAGGCGCTCTTCGAAGATGGGGATGCCACCCTCGAGCAGAGTCTTGACCCTGGCTTCGTCGTTGTCCACACAGGTCACTCGGTGACCCATCTCGGCAAAACAAACAGCGGCAACAAGTCCGACATACCCGGACCCGATTACACAGATGGAAACTGGATTTGACATGAGAAGGTGCTTTCTCCTGTGCTGCTTTCCATGGACGCCTGTGGTACAAGCGATTCAGGGCCGGTGAGGTGCTTGAGCGGTGCTCGTTGTGGTTTGGATCAATCGTCTTTAGGCTATCCGGTCGAGCCGGGGTTAGGCAAACGAGGACTGAGCTGTCTTGGGCGTTGGCGGAGAGGATTGCCTGCGAAGATATTGTTGTAGAAGATAGAGGAGAGATCGATGGCTATGGCAGGAAAACCTACACCCCCGGAAATGGCTCCTTTTCGTATTGCGCCCCGATTTGTAGGGCGGGTTTGGGGCTATCAGGATCTTCGTCCATGGTATGACCGGGTGGCAGACGGTGAACCCATCGGGGAGGTGTGGTTGACCGGAGACGAGTGTCTGGTTGCCACTGGACCCCATGCTGGAACGAAGATGGGAGAGCTCTTTCTTGAAGATTCTCAGGTCTTGCTGGGGACGGCGGTCGTGTCGCCGCAGTCGCCGTTGCTGATCAAAGTGCTCTTTGCCAAAGAGAAGCTCAGCGTGCAGGTGCACCCCGACGACCAACTGGCGCAGAAATATGGGCAGCCGCGGGGCAAGAGCGAGTGCTGGCTGGCGCTGGCTGCGGAGCCGGGGGCGCAGGTGGCCTGTGGAATCAAACCGGGAGTGACGCTGGAGCAGATCAAGGAAGGGATTCACGCTGGAACCCTGGAAGAGAGCCTCACCATGCTCACGGTGGCGGCGGGCGACACGATTTTTGTGGAGGCGGGAACGGTGCACGCCATTTGGCCGGGGTCGATTCTGCTGGAGACCCAGCAGAACTGCGATCTGACCTACCGGATGTACGACTATGGGCGGCCTCGCGAGCTGCACATCGAGAAATCGCTTGAAGCGACGCAGTTGGTGACCAGGGCCGGCAAGATTGCGCCCATGGTGCGGGCGGATCGCACCACCCTGCTGGATGTGGATTATTTTGCCATAGAGCGGATTCCTGTTGCCGGGAACCGCACGAGCGTGAGCCTGTTGGAAGAAGGCAAGCCCGCACATGGACTGGCCTATCTGTTTGCCGCCGCCGGAACGGGCAGAATCGCCGGGCCGGGCTTCGATGCGGTTGAACTGCCTGCGTATGGTATCGTGGCGATCCCCGCGGCTTCGCCGGAGTTTGCGGTGGAGGATAGGGGCGGCCTAGACCTGATTCGCATTACGCCCAATTGGCCGGGGATGAGACCGTAATGGCAGGCGCGTGGTGAGAATCGGTTGCAGCCCACATCCGGGCTGAGGCATTGCCGGTGGACAAGTTTGGCCACCAGCCGCGCTTATGTGCCCTGGCCACGATGCTGGGGATTTCCGGTGGGTAAACAGGAGGCTGTGGCGAGACCGTTCGAACTCATCAGCCGCAGGACGAGCCGGGGGGATCGAAGCGGTTCTGCTGCGGGACGCCGACATCCTGGAGCAACTCGGAGCAGTCGGAGCCATTGGACCATGTTCCCGAGTATGCTGGTTTGACCATACTGTGGCGCCTGAATTCCGTAGACTGTGAACTGTCCCACAAACGGGACAGAATTCGGGGATCGGGCGTTCTGGCGGAGCAAATCTCTTCCCTGTGCGCTGCGGAACTTTTTCTCAGGAGTCGGGTTCTCACCGATGACGGCTTCCGCGAGACCCCGTCTAAACGGTTGAATCGGAAGCATTGCTTCAGGCAGAGGAGAAACATAACCATGGAACGGCCATTTTTCAAGAGAATATTCCCGCAGGTCCTGGCATGGGCCGCGGTGGTTGCCCTGTCCGGCGTCATCGCGCTGGCCCAAGATGCGGCTCCGGCAGCCGGCCAACGCACCGACGGACAGATCGAGATGGATGTAGTGCACGCGCTCGATGCCTCCAGTGTGTTGAAGAATGACCTCATCACAGCCGCCACGATTCAGAACGAGGTAACGCTCTCCGGGACGGTGGCCAGCCAATCGTCCAAAGACCTGGCGGAGTCGATCGCCAGCCATGTGAGCGGCGTGACCAAGGTGCACAACAACCTGACGGTCGGCAATCCGCAGGATGCACAGGATCAGCAGGGCGCAAACGCCGGCGATCCCGGCGCCCAGCAGATGGCCGACAACCAGGCGGACGAAACCGCCGGGCCCGCATCGCAGCCCGCGCCTCAACCGAATTATGGCCAGCAGCAGGTGCCTTATCCTCCCGCCTATCCTCCAACGCGGCCTCAATATGCGCCCCCGCCTCCTCCCGTGCCGACTTATGAGGTTCCCAAGGGGCCGGTAACGATTCCGCAGGGAACCCTGATTCAGTTGCGCACCAACGAGCCGGTGGGCAGCAAGAGCGCCAAGGACGGCACGCCGGTCCAGTTCACCGCGATCCACGATGTGGCTTTTGGTGGCGTGCTGGCGATTCCGCGCGGCGCTACGGTGCACGGTGTGGTAACCGAGGTCAAAAAGAACGGCGATCTGGGCGGCAGTGCGGAACTGGCGCTCAAGCTCACCTCACTGGATCTGGGCGGGCAGAGCTATCCTCTCGATACCGACATGTTCAAGGTGAAGGGACCGAACAAGACCGAACGGACGGTCGGCAATGCCTTTGGCGGCGCGATTTTGGGCGCGATCATCGGCGGGGCCGTGGGACGGGGTGAAGGCGCAGCGATTGGCGCCGGCGCCGGAGCGGCTGCGGGTACGGCTGCCTCCGCGGCGACTCCAGGGCCGGGTGTCTGGATTCCCGCCGAGGCTCTGGTGGACTTCCACTTGCAGACTCCGCTGACGGTCAACCCGGTGAACGCGCAAGAGGCAGCACGGTTGGCCCAGGGGCTTTATCCTGGCGGACCGGTCCTTTATCGGCGTCCTTCTCCCTATGGCCGTCCGTACTATGCGTATCCGCCGGTTTACTACCGGCCATACTACATGGCAGGCGGGTACTATTATTGGCGCTAAGCGTTGCCGATGGCGCAGAACTGGCGGGCATCCCGATTTTCGGGGTGCCCGTTTGGTTTGGGAGCCGGACGGTCAAGGAAGTATCCGCATCTATCAATCCGCCCAAGCGTTCGGTTCCGGCTCGTCTATAATGGCAGAGAATCGCGTCGAGCGAGAATTGCGCGTACGTGGGTGATGCTCCGCCTGCAGCCAACTTGGTGCTGCCCCTGGGAACGAACCTGCCCGCGCATAGAGAGTTGAAGGCTCAAGTCCATCCATGATCCGTTTCCTGCAAAGAGACAATCGCCTGACCAAGGCACTTTTCGTCGTCATCATCGCCGCCGCCTCGGTGTCCATGGTGATCTACCTGATCCCCGGACTCTCCGGCCAGGGCACCTCATCCGCTGACACGTTTGCCACGATCTACCCGCACTGGTACAGCCGCTTCCTGTCCTCAGGCGAAACGGTGAGCCAGCAGAAGGTGGCCCAGTTGGCCCGCCAGCAGATGCAGCAGAATCACTATCCCGACAATCCCATGATCGAGGGCTTGTTGGAGCAGCGCGTCGGCCAGCAACTGGTGCAGCAGCAGATATTGCTTACCGAGGCCGACAAGCTGGGCATCCGCGCCACGGACGACGACGTGCGCCAGTTTCTGCGCAACGGCCCTTCGGGCCAGGTTCTGTTCCCCAACGGTCAGTTTATCGGCTCCGACAACTACGCCCGCCTGATCGCCGACCGGTTCAACATCTCGGTCAAGGATTTTGAGGAAGACGTCAAGCACGACATCATTGTCCGGCGTTTGCAGTCTCTCATCACCTCCGGGGTTACCGTGGGCGATCAGGAAACGCGCGACACCTATCGCAAGGGCAACATCAAGATCAAGTTCGATTACGCGGTGATTGCCGCGGACGAGCTGCGCAAGACGATCAATCCTTCCGACGGCGAGTTGCAGGGCTTCTTCCAGAAGAACGCCGCGCGTTATGCTTCGGCCATTCCGGAAGAGCGCAAGATTGCCTACTTCGCCTTCACTCCGAATGAGCTGCCCGGCGGCACGCCGCAGCCCAGCCAGCAGGAGATCAAGCAGTATTTCACCGCACACCAGTCCGAGTACTCGGTTCCCGAGCAGGCCCGTTCGCGGCACATCCTGATCAAGGTGGCGGCTGGAGCCGACGCCAAGACAGATGCGGCGGCAAAGGCCAAGGCCGAGGGACTGCTGAAGCAGATTCAGGGCGGCGCCAACTTTGCCGACCTGGCCAAGAAGAACTCCGACGACCCAGGCAGCAAGGACATGGGCGGCGAACTGGGCTTCTCGCAGCGCGGCCACATGGTTCCGGAATTCGACAACGCCATCTTCACGCAGAAGATCGGCGAGAGCAAGATCGTGAAGAGCCAGTTCGGCTACCACATTGTTCAGGTGGAAGAGCGGCAGACGGCGCACACGCAGCAATTGAGCGAGGTGTTGCCGACCATCCAGGCAACGCTGACACGCCAGAAGGCGGCTCAGGCGGAAGACAGCTACGCACGGGCGTTGACCGCCGAGGCTACGAAGAACGGCCTGGAAAAGACCGCCTCGGCCCACCATCTGCAAGTGGTGACCACGCCGCTGGTCGGCAGCCAGGGCGTTATCTCCTCGCTGCCCGACGGATCGCAGGTTTTGGCCAAGGCATTCCAGGCCAAGCAAGGCGACCCGGCGCAGTTTGCATCCACCGGCGAGGGCTATGCGATCTTCCAGGTTGCGGCCATTGCCCCGGCCCATGCGCCCAACTTTGGCGATTTCAAGGCTCATGTTCTCGAAGACTTCCGCGACGAAAGACTGCCCTCCCTGCTAAGTCAGAAGACCAAGGAACTGGCGGACAAGGCGCACTCGATGAACGATTTGGCCAAGGCTGCCAAGGCCGTGGGCGCAACCGTGAAGACCAGCGACTTGGTAGGCCTTTCCGGCCAGGTTCCGGACTTCGGCCAGGTTGGCCAGGTGGCTCCGCAGCTCTTCGATCTGGTACCGGGCAACATCAGCGGCGCCATCAATGCACAGCGCACCGGAGTGGTGGCGAAGATTTTGGACAAGCAGGAGCCGAGCGCAGACGAGATCGCCAAGAACTTCGATCAGACTCGCGATCAACTGCTCGAACAGCGCCGCAACGATGCCTTCAGCGTCTTCATGAGCGGCGTTTTGCAGGACTACAAGAAGCACAACCGCATCAAGCTGAACTTCAAGGCCAATGCGCCGCAAATCCCAGGGATGTAATTCCGGCAACCGCTTGAGCAGAAGCAACAGAAAGGCCCGCATCCTCGATTGGATGCGGGCCTTTCTGTTGCTCGGAATTGGTTCGAAGGCGTCAGGATTGTGAAGTGAGCAAATCAGGCCAGAGCAGCGCGGATCGCGTCGGCAATTCCGTCCGCAAGCCGCTGCATGGCCTCTTGGCTCTCGGCTTCGATCATGACGCGGGCCAGAGGTTCTGTTCCACTGTAGCGAATCACCACGCGGCCGGAGTCTTTCAACTCCTCCTCGGCGGCGCGGATGGCAGCGGAGACGGCGGGAATCGACTCCAGCGGCTTCTTCTCCCGCACCTTCACGTTGACAATGGCCTGCGGAAAAACCTTCAGGTCCGCGGTCAGCTCGTCGACGCTTTTGCCGGTGCGAGCGATCAAATCCAGCACCACCAGCGCGGTCAGCAGGCCGTCGCCGGTCGTGGCCAGATGGGGCAGCAGGATATGGCCGGATTGTTCGCCGCCCAGGGCCGCGCTGTGCTTCAACATCTGTTCCAGCACGTAGCGGTCGCCCACCGGGGCGCGCAACATGCGAATGCCGCTGTGCTTGAGCGCCGCTTCCAGGCCCATGTTGGACATGGTGGTTGCGACAACAAGGTCGCCGGTGAGCAGGCCGCGGGTCTTGAGATCGCGGGCGGCCATCAGCAGAATGGCGTCGCCGTTGACGACGTTGCCGTGGGTGCCGGCCAACATGCAGCGGTCGGCGTCGCCGTCGAAGGTGAGGCCGATTTGGGCGTTGCGGGCAACCACTTCTTCGGCGACATGGGTGGGATGGAGAGCGCCGCAGCCCGCGTTGATGTTGCGGCCATCGGG
>JAATFE010000498.1 GCA_015655365.1 Terriglobales bacterium | reverse complement strand
CGGGTCACGGAGACGGTGAGCGAGGAGAACTACTTCTTCAAGCTCTCGGCCTTCGAGCGCAAGCTGCTGGAGTTCTACGAGGCCAACCCGGATTTCATGGGTCCCGAGTCGACGCGGCGCGAGGTGATCTCGTTTGTCCGCGGCGGACTCAAGGACCTGTCGGTGAGCCGCACCAGCTTCTCCTGGGGCATTCCCGTTCCCGGCGACGAAAAGCACGTGGTCTACGTGTGGCTCGACGCGCTGGCCAACTACATTACCGCGCTGGGCTACGGCTCGGACGATCCGGCGGACAAGGCGCGTTTCGAGAAGTTCTGGCCGGCGGATATGCACCTGATCGGCAAGGAAATCAGCCGCTTCCATTGCGTCTATTGGCCGGCGTTCCTGATGGCGGCGGGCTTGCCCCTGCCCCGCTCAGTGAAGGCCAACGGCTGGCTGCTCTTCGACCAAGGCAAAATGTCCAAGTCGCGGGGCAATATTGTGCGCGCAGAAACCGTGCAAGCGGTTTTGGGCGCCGATGCCTTGCGGTACTTCCTGCTGAGGGAAATTCCCTTCGGCCAGGATGGCGGCTTTTCGTTCGACGCGCTGGTCCAGCGCTACAACGGCGACCTAGCCAACGGCTATGGCAACTTGGTGAGCCGCGTGGTCAACATGATCCACAAGTACTTCGGCGGCATTTTGCCGGAGGCTGGCACGGAGACCGCGGCCGAGGCTGCCCTGCGCGAAAGCGCCGTGGCCGCCATTGCCGCGTTTGGCCCCGCCTTCGACGAGCTGAATTTCTCCGAAGCGCTCAAAGCGCTGTGGGTCCTGGTAGCGGATACCGACGGCTATCTGACCGCCAACGCGCCCTGGAAGCGGCCCACCGACCGCCCGGAAGCCGAGCACGTCGCACTCCAGGCACGCGTGCTGGCCACAGCTGCCGAGGCCATTCGCATCATTACGGCGCTGGTTTATCCCATTCTGCCGGACTCGGCCGCCAAGGTCTGGCTGCAACTTGGGCAGGGAGAAATCTCCGCTGCCGCACAGCACGCATTTTTGACACAGATCGCCTGGGGCGGATTGAAGGCCGGGACGCAGTTTGGCGAACCCGCCCCGCTGTTTCCCCGCGCGGAAAAGGACGCAGTGGAACGTATGCAGAATATCGAAGAACAAAATACCAAGAGCGCCGTCGAAGCGGCCAGCGGCGGCTCCGCCGCAAAAACTGGGACAGCAACTTCGGTTCCTGCGGGAAAAGAGGCTACCGTGAATCAGCTTTCAGAAAAGCAAAAAGCCTGGAATGGGGCGCCAGTTGACTCTGTCGGCGATGAAGCCGTAGCAGAGGGCGTGGCTTACGATACGGTGGCCGCTGCTGCGGCGACTCAGGCTGCGACCGTGCCAGCGCCGCCAGCCGCACCGCAAGTAGCGGTGGAGGAGAAGCAGTACATCCATATCGACGACTTTGCCAAGGTGGAGTTACGCGTGGCGCAGATTCTGGTGGCCGAGCGCATTCCCAAGGCCGACAAGCTGCTCCGCCTGGAGGTCGATCTGGGCTACGAGAAGCGGCAGATTCTGGCCGGCATCGCGCAATACTACGAGCCGGAAGCGCTGGTAGGCCGGAAGATCGTCATCGTGGCCAACCTAGCTCCGCGCAAGATGCGCGGCCTGGAGTCGAACGGCATGTTGCTGGCGGCCTCGCTCGAAGGCGGCGCCCCGGTTCTGGCCGGCTTCCTGGAAGAATGCCCGCTGGGCGCGCGGCTGAAATAGCCGTAAGCTCGCACTCACGCACTGCCGCATCATCCATTGCAGAATCCCACGGGATTCTGCAATGCTTTTATGGAGGTTCCCCCTTTGCTGAGCGACTCCCACGCACATCTTGACAGCGAACGTTATACGGACGACCGCGAGGCCTTGCTCACCCGCGCCCGGGTGGCGGGCGTCGGCGCGGTGCTGGCCATCGGCATTGGGTATGGGCCGGCCCAGATGCATCAGGCGCTGGAGATTTGCCGCGAGTACAAAGGACGGCCCCGGATGCCCCGGCTCTATGCCAGCGCCGGGATTTATCCCCACAACACCCCCGAAGCGGACACGGCGGCCCTGGACAAGCTCGACGGCCTGCTACAGGAGCCGGAGGTGATTGCGTGCGGGGAGATCGGCCTGGACTATTATCATGAGGGCGCGCCACACCCGGTGCAGCGCGAAGGGCTGGTGCGCCAACTGGAGATTGCGGCGGCTCGCAAGCGGCCCATCCTGATCCATTGCCGACCCAAAGATGGAGAGACCGACGCATGGGACGATCTTTTTGATATTTTGGAAAGACACTGGCGGCCGACGGGGCTGGGCGGCGTGATGCACTGCTTTTCCGGAAGCTACGAGCAGGCGCAGCGGTCGCTCGATATGGGCTTTCTGATCTCATTTGCCGGCAATCTGACATTTGCCAAGGCGCAGCCGATTCGGGACGTCGCTGGGCGGCTGCCGTTGGACGGAGTCCTGGTGGAGACCGATGCGCCGTACCTGGCTCCGGTTCCGAACCGGGGCAAGCGCAACGAACCGGCATTTGTCGCCAACACAGCCCGCACGCTGGCCGGATTGCTGAAGGTCACGGAGGAAGAAATCGCCTCCGCGACGACGAAAAACTTCCTGCGGCTGTTTGACTTAAGGGCAGACGTGGGAAACTGATAGAGTTGCATCGGCCGGCACGGCCAAAAACCGAGGAAGAATCATGGCACAGGAAAATTCGTTCGACATTGTGAGCAAGGTAGATATTCAGGAAGTCCGCAACGCTATCGACCAGGCGTTGAAGGAGATTCACCAGCGTTTCGATCTGAAGGACTCGCACTCGGAGATCACCCTGGAGGGCGCGGACGCCATCCAACTGGCCTCGGCCGGCGAGTACAAACTCGAGGCGGTGAAAGAGATTCTCGGCCAGAAGCTGGTCAAGCGGGGCGTCTCGCTCAAGAATCTGGAATACGAGAAGATGGAAGAAGCCTCGGGCCAGAGCGTGCGCCAGAAGATCAAGCTGCAGCAGGGCATCCCCATCGAAAAGGCAAAAGAAATTGTGCGCATGGTCAAGGACTCGAAAAAGAAGGCGCAGGCGAGCATCCAAGGCGATACAGTCAGAATATCGAGTAAAGATCGCGACGAGCTGCAAGGGATCATCGCCTTGTTGCGGGGCAAGGATCTGGGCGTGGATTTACAGTTTACTAATTACCGCACCAATTGATCGGGTGCAATTCGAACGCTGAAGCATCCCATATGTAGCTGCGCGAACCGATGGGGCAGCATAGGACCTGCAACGTAGAGAACCGGAGACCATTGAGCACATTGGCGATAGCAACGGCGAGGGAAGTTTTCGATTTGCTGCGGGAGGATCTCGTGGCAATCGAGTTGGAGTTGGGCCGCGAGGCCACCTCCAGCGTGAGCACGATTACGGAGATCGCCGAATATCTGCGCGGCGGCGGCGGCAAGCGCATCCGGCCGTCGCTGCTGCTGCTGGCCGCACACACGCTGGGCTACTTTGGTCCCGGCGCTATCCGGCTGGGCGCGGTGGTGGAGATGGTGCACACCGCCACGCTGGTTCACGACGACATTATCGACGGCGCCGATCTGCGCCGCGGCCGGCCCTCGGCCAATACCACCTGGGGCAACGAGAAGTGCGTGCTGGCCGGCGACTGGCTCTATATGCGGGCCTTCCGCGAGGCCATGCTTGAAAAGGACCTGAACATCCTCGACCTGCTGATCGGTTTGACGCAGAAGATGGTCGAGGGCGAGCTGCTGCAAATTCAAAAGCTGGGCAAAGCCGTCTCCGAGGCCGAATATTACGACCTGATCGACCGCAAGACCGCGTGCCTGTTTGCCGTCTCCATGCGTCTGGGCGCGGTGCTGGCCGGAGCCAGCGAGGCCGACGAGGCCAGCCTGGCCGCTTATGGCAAGGCCGTGGGCCTGGCCTTTCAGATTGTGGACGACGTGCTCGACCTGACCGCGACCGAAGAGGTTCTGGGCAAGCCGGTAGCCAGCGATCTGCGCGAAGGCAAAGCGACCCTGGCCGTGATTCACTCCATGGACCACGGCACCGCCGCCGACCGGCAAACCATCCAGCGGGTTCTGGACGACCGCAGCTTCGAGCATGTGACGCGGGAGCAGATTCAGAAGATCCTGAAGCACAACGGCTCGGTGGAATACGCCATGGCCGCAGCCGACCACCACGCCAAGCGATCCCGCGAAGCCCTCGCTTCCCTGCCCGACTCGGAGTTCAAGCGCGCCCTGCTTTGGCTGGCGGATTTTGTGGTGGCGCGGGACAAGTAGCCGGTTCAGGCGTCCTGCACGACCGTTCCCTGATGGTAGACAATCTTCCAGCCGCGCGGCGTGCTCTGCCAGATGGTCGACCGCCGCGTGAGCCGGGCTTTTTCCTGGAGCAGCGTGTAGGTGAGCAGGTACGTATCCTCACCCAGCCTGCGGCAATGGAGGTCGCTGGTCTCCCAAACGTCGGGAGGCGGAACCGAGGCGCGCTCCTCCAACACATCGAGCACGAACTTTCTGGAGTAGCGGCGGCCGGATGCGCCGGTCTCCCAGAAATCCTCCGTCGTCATCTGCTCGAAGTCGGAGCGCAACGATCCCAGATCGGGGCGATGAAAGATCGGTTCGAGGCTGGAAAGCTCGGAGAGAACGTCTTTCAGCTCAGGATCGGTGGCAAGAACGGGTTCCCACTCCGGGGGTTGCGATTCAATCGAATTCATGGGAACAGGATAGCGGAACGGTCCGCCGAAACACGGTGTGGCCGCAGCATATTGGTAGAATTTGGCGGAAAAAGTGCCTTTTGGGGGCCAAAACGCCTCAAAAGAGGTCGAAATAGGCAGGATGTGTTATCCGACGAGTTAACAGGATTAATTTATAAGTTGTTCATTTACATACGTTTACAAGTATAAAAGGGAGACAGAAGAGGGTTCCACAGGGGGGAGGGGGTGGGGGTACAAACCAGGGCAATCGCATGAACGATATCCTGATGACAATTTCACCCTTTTGCGTCGCCCCTACGGGGCTCAAATGCAATTCTGGCCTCTTTCCCCACGCTGAAGCGCGAGGAAAGAGACCATTGCGCCTCCGGCGCGACAAAAATCGGAACCAGTTTCGTCAACAAGATGGATTCATGCGATTGCCCTGGGGGCGGGCGTTGGGAGGCTCGGCAGGGCTGCTCTACTCGTCTACCATCAGCGCGCGGAGCGCTTCGGCATAGCGCTCCGGCAGGGGTTTCTTGTTCAACTCGCCGTCACAGACAACGTGGGTCGTCTCGCCCTCGGCCAGAAGGGCGGGCTCCTGGCCCTCGGGGGCCTTGCGCAGGATGCGATAGGCGAACTTGAGCACCGAGCCACGCAAGAGGGCGGGGCGGGCTTCAATGAGGATCTGGTCGTCGTAGCGGGCGGGCGCACGGTAGCGGCACTTGGCCTCGACCACCGGCAAAATGCATTGCTCTTCCACTTCCAGCTTGTGATAGGAAAGGCCAAGGGTGCGGAGCACCTCGACGCGGCCGATCTCGAACCAGACCAGGTAGTTGGCATAGTAGACAATGCCCATCTGGTCGGTTTCAGCGTAACGCACCCTCACTTCGGTGGTGACTGGCATCTGGAAAGTCTCGCTTACCAGAGATCAAGGGTCAGAGATCAGAGATCACGCCGCTCTCTGACCCCTGATCTCTGTTCTCTGATCTCTGCTTTTTACGGCTTGATGTGGTTGAAGATGGGCAGCTTGGTCACGTCGTTGAAGATGATGAAAGCGAAGAAGGCCAGCAGCACTACAAAAGCAGCCTGGTAGATCCGCTCCTTCACGTTGACACTGATGTCGCGGCGAATCAGGCTCTCGATGAACAGCAGCAGAATCATGCCGCCGTCCAAAATCGGGAATGGCATCAGGTTCAAAATGCCCAGGTTGAGGCTGATTTCACCGGCCAGATAGAACTTCGAGTACCAGCCCTTCATTTCGGCGGCTTCGCCGGCGATGCGGGCGATGCCTACCGGGCCGGAAAGCTGCGAAACCGAGACCTTGTGGGTGAAGATCCGCTCCAGCATCTGCACGATAAGCATGGAGCCGTCCGCGCAGAAGACCCTGGATTTTTCCGCCGCCTTGGCGAGCGGCATGGGGTCGTGGCGGAACGGGATGGGCACCGCGGCAAAACCCAGCTTGTAGCCGGTATCGAGCTTGGCGGGGGTGGCCACCATGGGAGCCAGGGTGACGCCGTTGCGCTGCACCACGAGCGACAAAGGCTTGCCCTGCCCGGCCTGCATATAGGCTAGCAAAGTAGAGACGGTGTGGAAGGGATGGCCGTCGACGGTCACAATGGCGTCGCCGGCGCGCAAGCCAGCCTTGACCGCCGGGTTATCGGGCATGACTTCCTGCACGCCGATGGGACCCGGCATGTATTGGGGCAACATGCCATCCAGGTCGTCGCCCTTCAGCTCCGCGGGCACGGCCAAGGCCAATTGCAGCGTCTTGCCGCCGCGCTCCACCGCAACCGGAACCGTCATATTGGGGTCCAGGGTCATGCGACTGAAAACCTGTTCCCAGGTGGGATTGTCGACCGTGTCGAAGCGCCGGATGAGGTCGCCGGGCTGAATGCCGGCCTGAGCCGCGGCGGAGCCGGGCACCACCCACTCAACGGTGGTGGTGTTGACCTCGTAGGCGGGAACTTCGTTGATGAAGCCGAAGTAGAAGGCCATCAGGACGAAGGCGAGGATAAAGTTGGCCACGGGACCGGCAACGCCGATCAACATGCGCTGCCAACGGGGATGGGAGGTGAAGGCGGCGGGATCGTTCACCGCTTCTTCGCCCGGATTCTCCCCGGTCATTTTGACGAAGCCGCCCAGGGGCAGCAGACAGACCTTGTAGTCAGTATCGCCGTACTTGAAGCCGAACAGACGAGGGCCAAAGCCGAAGGAAAAGGCCTCGACGCGAACCTTGCACAGCTTGGCGGTGGCAAAGTGGCCGAATTCATGGACCACAACCATCACGCCGACAAGGACGATAAAGGCGACGGCAGCAACTAGAAATTCATGCATAGATGTACGGTTTTTCCTTCGGAACGATTGGCAACGCCCGGCGCAATCTTATGCCAGCAGCGCACGAGCCGTTTGACGCGCTTCCCGGTCGGCGGCGAGCACCCCCGCGATGGTGGCGGGATGGGCCTCCGTCGTAGACGCGAGTACCTGCTCAATTGTACGCGGGATTCCCATAAATGGGATTTTCCGGTCTAGGAAGGCCTCGACGGCCACCTCGTCGGCGGCGTTGAGGGCGATGCAGTGGGCTCCGCCCTTTTCCGCGGCCTCATAGGCCAGGCGCAGGCAGGGGAAGCGCTCGAAGTCGGGCTGCTCAAACTCCAGATGGCGCAACGAGGCCATGTCGAAGGTGAGCGTGGAAGCCGGGCGCTCCGGGAAGGCCAGCGCGTAGAGGATCGGCAAGCGCATATCGGTAACCGAAATCTGCGCCAGGATCGATCCGTCTACATATTCCACCAGCGAGTGCACCGTGGACTGGGGATGGACCGTGACGCGAACCTGACTGGCCGGCACGTCGAACAGGCGGCAGGCCTCGATGATCTCCAGGCCCTTGTTGAGCATGGAAGCGGAGTCGATGGTGATGCGGCGGCCCATGACCCAGGTGGGGTGCTTGAGCGCCTGCTCCGGGGTGATGGAGGCAAACTGGTCGAGCGGAAGCGTCCGGAATGGCCCGCCCGAGGCGGTGAGCCAGATGTTCTTTACCTCGGCGTGCGCACCCACCCGCAAACACTGGTGGACGGCGTTGTGTTCGCTGTCGATGGGCAGGATGGGAACGTTGTGCTCGCGGGCGGCGCGGGTGAGGATTTCGCCGGCGGCCACCATGCACTCCTTGTTGGCCAGGCCCAGCGGCTTGCCGGCCAAAATCGCGGCGTGAGTGGCTTCAAGCCCTGCCACGCCCACAATGGCCGAAACCACAAAGTCCGCATCGGGCAGGGTGGAACAAGCCACCGTGCCTTCCGTGCCGTAAACCACGTCGATTCCGGTGACGCCGGCCTGGCGCAGGCGCGCGGAAAGCTGCCCGGCCAGTTCTTCCGTGGCCAGCGAGACGACCTGCGGCCGCCAGCGGACGGTTTGCGCAAAAGCTTCGTCCAGATTGCGCCCGGCGGCCACGGCCACAACCGAATAGCGCTCGGGAAACTGTTCAACGATAGAGAGGGTACTTTGGCCGATGGAGCCGGTGGATCCGAGAATAGCGAGTCGTTTCAAGGTATTTATCGATGTCCTGGTTCACGCTGGAACCCGTTTAAAAAGCTCGTTGCAATCATTCCGTTTCCCCGAAAAGGAGCGAAAAACGTCAGAATCGCAGGTGAATAAGCTGAGCGTACCACAGCACCGGAGCAGCCAAAAGCAGGGCGTCGACGCGGTCCAAGACCCCGCCGTGACCGGGCAGCAGCGAACCGGAATCCTTGACGCCGGCAGAGCGCTTGAGCGCGGACTCGGCCAGATCGCCTACCTGGGCAACGACATTGACCACCACGGCCAACCCCAGCCAATACCATGTTTCGTCGGGAAAGGAGAGTTTGGCCGAGTCCCACTGGGCCAGAAAGGCGGCCAGGCCGAGCAACGCGCCGGTGGCCAGCAAACTGCCAACGACGGAGCCTACTGCGCCCTCCCAGGATTTGTTGGGACTGATGGCAGGCGCGAGCTTGTGGCGGCCCCAGGCTTTACCAACATAAAGGGCAACCGAGTCGCCCGCCCAGACCGCGCACAGCAGAAAGCAAACCAGGGACGGGCCGTTGGGCTCCTCGCGCAGCGCGGGTAGAGCCATCAAGGTGAACCCGGTATAGAGCAGGCAGAAAACCGAGGATGTGGCGTCGGCCATCATCCGATCAACCGGTGAGCTGAAGGTGCAGTAGACCACCAAGGCCAGGGCGTAGATGCCAACGAGGGCAGCGGTCAGGTCGGGCCACTCGAACACGCCTAGAAAAAGGCCGAGGATGGCCACCAGTACCGCAATGCGCGGCGGCTTGGCTCCATATTGCTCTGCCAGGCCGAGAAACTCCCAGGCAGCCAGCATGGCCACCCCGGCGGTCAGCAGGGTGAAAAGCCATCGGGGCCCCAGAAACACCAGAGCCAGAACCAGCGGGATGAGAACAAGAGCTGTAAGGATGCGTTTCATGCCAAGGCTGAGGATACACCGCGAGGGTGGGGCGGGGGTGTGGAGGGCTGGCTGGAAGACTGCGGTTCCTGGTTCAGCCAGCGACGATCTTGGCATGCTCGGTCTCTTCGTCCACTTCGCCCGAGTCTTGGCCTAGCCCGCCGAAACGCCGCTCGCGGCGCTGAAAGTCGGCAATGGCCTCGAGCAGATTGACTCCGCGGAAGTCCGGCCAGAAGCGGTCGGTGACGAAAATCTCCGTATACGCCACCTGCCACAGCAGATAGTTGGAGAGGCGCATTTCGCCCGAGGTGCGAATCAGCAGGTCGGGGTCGGGCATGTGCGCTGTATAAAGATGGCGGTGAATGTCCTCTTCGCAGATGCGCTCGGCGCTCGAATGCTTGAGCTTCATCTCGACTGCCAGGGAGCGGAAAGCGTCCACCAACTCGGAGCGTCCGCCATAGTTCAAGGCCAGGGTGAGGGTGGTGCCGGTGTTGCCCGCCGTCAGTTCCTCGGCCCAGCGCATCTTGTCCTGAACCTCGGGGGGCAGTTCGTGGGTGCGTCCGATGTACTTCATGCGCACGTTGTTGTCCATCATGCGCTGCACATTGCTCTCCAGATAGGACCGGAGCAGGCGCATGAGGAAGTTGACCTCGGCGCGGGGGCGGCGCAGATTGTTTTCCAGAGAAAATGCGTAAAGCGTCAGCCAGGGCAGACCGATGCGCGAAGCGGTTTCGGTAACCATTTGCACGCTCTTGGCCCCCTGTTGATGGCCAAGGAAGCGCTTCAGCGAGCGGCTGCCAGCCCAACGGCCATTGCCATCCATGATGATGGCCACGTGCCCTGGCATGCGCTCGGGCTTCAGGGTCGCGTAAACGGAGCGCTCCTCAGGGGTCAATTCATCGATGCGCAGGGTGCTGGATGGATACAAGGAACTCGCCTCTACTGTATTTTCGCAGCTTCCAGGCCAGCGCTCTCGCCGGATCTGGGCTATTCGCACCGGCTAAGGCAACTTCAGGGTTCGAGCAGGTCTTCGATGCCCCTGGTGCCCAGTCCAAAACCGCGATGCAGCACCATCGACCCTAGCATAAGCGCCCAGACGCCGCAATCCTTCAGCGCGCAGGACAAAGGCCGCGCGCTGTCGAGGCCACTTGGCGGCCAGCGTCTGAGAACAAGCCCGCTGCTATGCGGTGCGGCGGCGACCGGTAGCCACATCGCGCACCGCGCCGTAGACCAGCGTGCGATGCAACGAGTCCAACTGCGGCAGCAAGGCGGCAATCTCGGCCAGGAAGGGATCGGCAAAGATGGCGGCTACCTCTTCGTCGCGGCGGCTGCGGGAGTCGCGCACCAGTTGGCACACGTCCACTTCGAGGGCGGCAGCCAGCCGTTCCAGCGAACCCAGGGTGGGAATGGCCTTGCCGTTCTCGATTTTGGAAATGTAGGTGCGGGGAACCTCCATGCGGCCTGCCAGTTGGCGCTGGCTGAGGTGACGCGCCTTGCGAATCTCGCGCACCTGCCCGGCAACCTGCAAACCGGCCTCGGCCGAAGCAGGCGCAGGCGAACTGACCACCAGTTGCGGCGTCAGCGCGGCAGGCTCTTCAACGTCCAGGGGTTTGTGGCATTTTCTGCAAAGGGAGTTGCTGGTCCGGTACTGAACCAAGCTGCAATAATCACAGCGCACTACTTCGCGTGTTTCCACGCTCACCAGAGTGGTAGCCATAGGCTGTGTGCGGAGCGCCAGAGCAGGATCTCCGGGGTGCTTTTCAGCACCGCCATATTTGTTACTCTCGGGCGAATGAACCATAATTGTCAAGTGGAAACTTGGTGTCAAACCCAAGTTTCCCCCATCATACCCGGAAATACCCGGAGAAACGCGAACCAAAGCAATCAACAGGAGATGAAAAAATGAGCGAGGGCATTCCGTCCGCACCGCGATTTGGGAGAGAACAGGCTTGGCAGTTGCTCACCGAGTGGACCCAAGGCGAAAGCCTGCGCAAACATGCACTGGCCGTTGAGGTCTGCGTAACAGCCTGCGGCGAGGCGGAAGCGGACCGGCTGGGGCTGGCGGGAGCGGCACGCGCCGCGCTGATTGAGTTCTACTCCACCACCGGCCTGTTGCACGACTTCGACTACGAGCGCCACCCTACGGCCGAGGAGCACCCGTTCGTGGGCGTGAAGGAACTGGAGCGGCTGGGCTGGCCCGAAGAGATGCGCACCGCCATCCTGGGCCACGCGCAATACTCCGGCGTGCCCCGCGTCACGCACCTGGCCATGGCCCTGTTTGCCTGCGACGAACTTTCCGGCTTTCTCACCGCGTGCGCCTTGGTCAAGCCCAGCAAGTCTATCGCCGAGGTCGAGGTCAAAGGGGTACGCAAGAAGATGAAAGACAAGGCTTTTGCCCGCGGCGTGAACCGGGTGGACGTGATCCAGGGGGCGGCGGAACTGGGCGTGGACCTCGACGCGCACATCGCATTCTGCCTGGAGGCGATGAAGAAGCGGGCCGCGGAGCTGGGGCTTTGAGAGTCCGGCTGCTTTTGGGCAATCGCTAAGAGAGCACGTTCTGGCCGGGGAGATCACCCTGGAACAGGCCAAAGCGATTACCGCATTCAGGACGAATTGGACAAGTTCGAGGCGGATGCGGTTTTGCTGGCTATTGCAACCCTGAGAATCGATTCCATTTCAGGGCCATTCGACACGCTCCTCTTGCAGGAAACTCATCGCCGCGAGTTCGTGCTCTCCCAGGTCTCAGAAGCGAGACCTGGGGCACCCAAGCTGGTACAACTTCATGCGGTCGGAGACCTGGAGCCAATCGCGCCCGACCCCAGGCAGCATCCGCGCGTGACGCGGCAAAGTAATAAAAGATGAAGAGAAACAAGCTTTTCCGGTAAATCGTGATTCGAATCACCGCCTGAAGTAGCAAGAAAATGTAATCCTGAAATGGATCGCCCAAAAGGACAAAATTGATGAAAAATATTGCAGTCTTGACAAGCGGGGGAGACGCTCCCGGCATGAATGCCGCAATTCGCGCGGTGGTCAGAACCGGGCTCGGTAGCGGCCTCACAGTGTGGGGTGTCTACCAAGGCTATTCGGGTTTGATTGAAGGCAGCTTCAAAAAGCTCGGAGCACGCGACGTGGGCAGCATCATCCAGCGCGGCGGCACCATTCTGGGCAGCGCACGCTGCATGGAGTTCCAGACCGAAGAAGGCCGGGAGCTGGCCATTCGCCGCATGAAGGGGGCCGGCATTGAAGGCCTCGTCGTGATTGGCGGCAACGGCTCGCAGACGGGCGCCAATGCCCTGCACCAGATGGGATTCCCGGTGGTCGGCGTGGCCTCCACGATCGACAACGATCTCTATGGGTCGGATATCACCATCGGCGTCGACACCGCGCTGAACATTGCGCTGGACGCGCTCGACAACCTGAAGGTTACGGCCTCGTCGCATCGCCGCGCATTGCTGGTGGAAGTGATGGGACGCAAGTGCGGCTACCTGGCCCTGATGGCGGGAATCGCCGGCGGCGCCGAGGCCATCGTGCTGCCGGAGATCGAAGTGATTCCCGAGCAACTGGCCGAGCGCATTCAGGACGGATACGAACGCGGCAAGCCACACGCCATCGTCGTGGTGGCCGAGGGCGCTAAGTACAACGCCGAAGCCCTGTGCAAGTATTTTGAAGAGCACGATCTGCTGCTGGGTTACGAGTTCCGTTCGACGGTGCTCGGCTACGTGCAGCGCGGCGGCGTGCCCACCTGCTCGGACCGCCTGCTCGGTACGCGGTTGGGCTCCGAAGCCGTGGAACAGATGATCGCGGGCAACACCGGCGTGCTGGTCGGCGTCTCCGGCAACAGCGTGATCACCACCCCGCTGGATGAAGTCGTCACCGGCCACAAGCCGCTGGACCCTTGGTTTCTCAAGGCCGCCGATATGTTGGCGCGATAAAAAGCAACGCATCGGAGCCCTGCAAACTCAGGGCTCCGATGCGAACAGCCACGCCACAGTCATCAGGACAGCAACCACTCAAGAGGCGTGACCGCTCGCCTCAGGCTTAACTCCATCGCAGGGTTGAATCTATGGCGCGACTATCGACACAAACGGTCCAGGAACAAATTTGCGTTCCTGCTCCGACCAGCGCCAATAGCGGCGTTCGACCTTTTCCATCTCGTCGTTCACGGTCGTCGTCCGCGTCTCCTCCAGGGCGTTGCCGGGAAAGCGCAGGAAGGTACTCCGCTGTTCCAACGCATCGCGGATAGCCATGCCGTTTTCGAAGAGATAATCCTGAGTCGCCAGCGTTTGCAGCAGTTTTCCACCCATGATCGAGAAGACCTGCGTCTGGTCAGCTACTTCGCCGGATCCGTGTCCTTCGTTGACGTGGTGCACCACAAGATCGTCGACGTCGGAAGAACGTAGCGGCATGATTTCGAGAGAACCAGTCCCATGCCAACAGTCGAACCACTGACGATCTATAACGTGCCAAGCCTTCTTGACTGGATCCTCATCTGACCCCTGGAGGAGATAAAGGTAGCAAGATACCCCGAAGCCGCCAGGAAGAAAAGCAACACCATAGTGGATTTTCTCTTTTACGCGTATCGGCTTGAGTTCTATCTTTTCCCCTGGTTGAAGTCCTTCGGCAATATATTTGGCGATCACTGGATCGACGCCAAGCCGCGCCAGCAGACCCGCCTTTTGGCTGGCGTCGGCCAGGCTCAGCATATCCTCCATCTCGCCCAGCTTGCCAAAAGGAATGTCGCCATCAACTCCGACGCGTACATACTGCGCTGTAGCCTTGTGGATTGGGAAAAGGGCAAGGCAAACGCCACAGACAATCAGGACTCTCTTGAACATTGATCGATGTTCTCCTCAAAACTGTGAAGCCACCAAGCAGAAACTTCAGACCAGCGGGTTAGCCGCCCTGAGCTCGGCCACAATCTCTGCCGCCGCGACGCGGGCCTGATCGCCCTGGTCGGGCGGGAAGCTGATGGCGCCCACGCGGGCATGGCCGCCGCCACCGTAGCGCTCGCAGACCTTGGCCAAATTCACCATCGTCGCCGGATCGACCTTGGTCCAGGGGTTTGAGCCCACCGAAACCTTGGTGCGGAAGCTGGACTTGGACAGGCCGATTGAATACACCGCATTGGGGTGCAGGTAGTAGGGGATGAACTTGTTGAACCCTTCCAGCGGGTGGTCGGTAATGTCGAAGAAGATGGTGCCGTCACGCTCTTCGCTGCGCTCGCGGATCAACTCCACGGCCTTGACATGCCGCTCCAACAGCGGATCGAGCAGCGGGGCCACAAAAGGCTGGCTCAACACTTCGGCCAGGGGCATCTCTGTCAGCAGCGGAATCAGGCGCGGAATGAAGGCCGGGTCTTGCGAGGACTCGATGATCAGCGTCAGCTTCATGGCCGGGGCAGCCATCTCCACCGCCGACTCGGGGCTCTCATAGAGCGCGCCGTCCACAATGTTGGCCCAGTGAATCAGCTCCGCCACCGGCTTGGTGTCGAAGTTAAATTTCGTCGAGGCAATGTGGGCCAGAAAGCTGGTGCACGAGGTGTATTTAGGATCGAAGAACTTGCGCCCCGGCGGCACTGTGTCGCGCTGGTAGTCCGCGAAGCTCTGCTGGTCCTGGGGCGTGAGGAAGGCCGAGAGATGGTGATCGAACCACCAGGTAATCCGCGGCGAGGCGGAGTATTTGAAGTCGACGATGGCGTTCTCGTCGCCTGTGAACTCGCTCTCGTCAAAGAGCGCACCGGCGCGATGCACCAGACCGTGGTATTCATAGCTGGCGCCGGCGCCGATGCACTCGCGATGGAAGCGCGTGAACAGGGAGGCTGAGCAAGCTCCGTCAAAACATTTGTCGTGATAGAAGACGCGAACCCGCAAAACCTGAGTTCCCCCTAGTGAGAAATTTCCAATAACCGGAACTGTTAAGGATCAAGGGCGCAGCCGATTGTGTCAAGGCGGGGGCGGATTTCTGCGCTTTCAAGCGGCTCGACTGTCCATTTCCGAACGGGTGATTTCGATACCAAACATGCGACACCGGTTCCCCTGCGCCCCGTTGGAGTTAATTCGTTTGCAATCAGCATCTAGCATTGGAGCCGTTTGGCAGGGAAAATGCTATTTCAGTGAGCGTATTCTCGACGACAGAATTGTCGTAGACTCGGAGTCCCATGAGCACACTGCTTCAGGACCTGCGTTTCGCATTGCGGCAATTGCGCCAGTCGCCCGGCTTCACGCTGGCCGCGATTCTCACCCTGGCTATCGGCCTCTGCGCCGGACTGCTACTGGCCTTCGGGCTGGCCCAGATGGTCGCCAACCTGCTGCGCGGCGTCAGTCCCCACGATCCCGGCGTCTTTGCCGCCATCGCGGCCATCGCCCTGGTTGCCAGTTGGTTCCCGGCGCGGCGGTCCTCGCGCGTCGACCCCATGGTGGCCCTGCGCTACGAATAGAGAAGCCGCACGCACGGAACCACGCAAACGATTTCGACGTAAACTATCTTCAGTAGGTTCAGCAGATTGAATTGCTGTTCTGTACCGAGGAGACTCTTTGCAATCCATAGACCCGGAGAT
>JAATFE010000283.1 GCA_015655365.1 Terriglobales bacterium | reverse complement strand
GCCAATGAGTCGGAATCCCACTTGGCGTTGATGAACCAAATCTTGTTCGTGGTTAAACTCGAACTCGTCCCGTAGAGTTGCACGTCGGTGCCCGCATTGGCTTCCCACCGGGGGTTGATGAACCGAACTTGATTCGTCGTCTCGAATCCGTTTGTTCCAGACGCCAATACCGTGACCGCATTGGTCGATGAACCGCACCAAGAAAAAGACGGCTCATAGAAGAAGGAGTCGAAAAGCTCCTGCGTGTAAAGAGCTTTCCCGCCGCAATTGAAATAGGAGACGTTGGCGCTATATACACCTGTGACGGCAAACAGATCGACCATGTCGGCCGCCGAAGAGTTGCCGTCAAGCAACATGTTGCTGTAGCCGGTCGCCTTGATCTGTCCGTTCGGGGCCGATGTGATCGTCACACCCACGGCTGATAGCAAAGGATAGGCAGCCGAGCTTCCCCGTATGATCTTGCAGCCTGTGTAGAGATCGTGATTCCCGCTGTTGTCCACCATCGGTATGTCGCCTACCAGATGCGTTCCAGATTTGAGAGCGATCGACGTCGATATGTAGTAATACGCAGTTCCCCCGCTGGGGCACGATACATCCTGGCCTGACGCAGAGCCCGCGGCTATGGCGCTGTTGAACGCGGCCGCGTTATCTGTCCCGGTTCCGGCAGCATAGGTGTAATCCGCGACCGCGCCGAACCACGCAACATTCAGCCGCCCAGAGTACACCCGCTGATACTCCAATCCGCCCGTTGTCGTCACAAAGATCGTGCCACCGTTATCGAGCGCCGTAGCCGCGCCGGTCGCCACGAGCTTGAACTCGCCCGCTGCTTGCATCGTTGCGCTCGTGCCGTCATAGCTCTGCAAACGCACGAATGGATACGCAACAGTGAGCGCGCGTAGTGCAGCCACCGATGCGACCGGCACGGAAACCGCCGCCCCCGCCGAACAGATTGTCCCGCTCGGGGTCCCGCTGGGACAATTGGTGCCCGCTGCGATATCGCCTGCAACCTTGATGCCAGGGGTGGCCTGCCCGTCCCCGCTCAGACCGGGAATGGCCCCTTGCGCTCCCAGATTGGCCAGTGCCGCGGCTGCTGTGGTTGTGCCTGTGCCTCCGGCCGTTATTGGTAAGGCGCTCATGCCGTTGATAACCGTACCATTGGCTGCGTAGTATGCAACCTGCCCGGCGTTTCCCGAGTTGACTGTGCCGTTCGTTCCCCCAGAGCCTGTGCCGCAGGCCGATCCGGTGTTGCTGATATACCCCGAGTTATCGATTTGCAGGCAGTTCCGGCCGCTGCTTGCTGCGAGCCCTGGAAACGAAATCGCCGTCGTGCCGGAGAAAGCCGCAATCAGGCTGTTCGAGCTTCCCCCATAGATATACGTTCTTCCGCTGCTGCCCGATTCATAATTGAGGCGAACCACGCCTGAAGAATTCGAAGAGTTGATGTAGGTATCTCCGCTATTGCCGCTCTGGTAAGCCTTGAAGCTGTCCAGTCCGCCTGTCGCCGAATTTAGCGCCCAATTGTTATTGGCGTCCTTCACCATGTACCACTGGCTGTTTCCGCTCCAGTCCTTGTAAACAAGCGACTCTTTCTGGTTCGCGGTTGCCCCCGCCCATAGAATCTGGTCGATCTCCGCATCCGCCTGGTTCTTTACCGTTGTCGAGCCGATGAACGTGGAAGCTCCGCCCACCTGCAAGGTGCCGTCGAACTGCGCGTTCCCCGCATTGCTGATCGTCGCCACGGTCGATTCGCTGGCGCCGCCCGACCCGAAAATAACTCCGCCAGTACCCGAATTATTCGAGCCGTTCAGAACAATCGCGCCCGTCCCTGCTGCATTGATCGCAGTCTGGTTATTGGTGCTCGGCTGTCCGTTGTTATATTGCCCGATCGAGAGTCGGTACACGTTGTTCAACTCATCGAGGACTTGATAGAACTGCTCGCCCGCGGTTGCATCGCTCAGGCCGGTCGTCCAGCGATAGCCGTAGTCCGTCTGGTACCTGTCCAGCAGTCCGCGCTCGTTCCCCGCGCCAATT
>JAATFE010000445.1 GCA_015655365.1 Terriglobales bacterium | reverse complement strand
GCGGACCGCTCGGGCAATCGCCAGCCCGGCATCGAACCTGCGGCCTATACCGCACAATCCGGCTTTACGGTTGTGCCGCTCGATCTTGCCGAACGTGAGTCGGTCTTTGTGGTCTTCCGCAATGCAGCGTCCGCTCCCGCGCGCACTGCGCCCATCGCTTCCGAGACCAGGCTCAGCACTCTCACTGGCCCATGGAAGCTCACTTTCCCGGCGAACTGGGGCGCGCCACCGAGCGTGCAAATGCCAAAGCTCGCATCGTGGACGGAGAGCGACGATCCTGGCATCAAGTTCTTCTCAGGCACCGCAACCTACAGCAAGACGGTGCAAGTGCCGGCATCCTGGCAGCGCTCTGGCCAACATATCTGGATCGACCTGGGCAAGGTTCGCGACATTGCCGCAGTTAAAGTAAATGGCAAACCGGTGGGGATGACGTGGGCTCCTCCCTATCGCCTCGATGTAACTGCCGCGCTGAGGCCGGGCGCGAACCTGCTGGAGATCGAGGTAACGAACGAGTGGACCAACCGACAGGTGGGCGACCGCCTCGTCCCAGCGGAGAAACGTGTGTTGACGCAGCCGGGCGGTGCCGCAACTCGCGCTTCCAGCTTGTTTGCCGGCCCGCAGGTGCCGTCGGAGTCGGGATTGCTGGGCGACGTGACCTTCATTGCGGAGCGCTACCAGTAATGTTGTTGCAAGAAAGAAGCAGGCCGCTCGCAAAGTCCAGCAGTGCGAGCGGCTGTTTTTCTCCCTTTGCCTGACAACGGTCGTGCCACTCGGAGTCTGCCATGAAGATGATTTGTTCCGTCAAGCTTTTGCGGCTCATTGCAGTCGCGTTGATGGTGCCGGCGTTGTTTTCGGCTCAGGCTGCGCCAACGGTCTCCAGCGGCGCGGCCAACTCCGCCGTGACGGTGGTCGATAACGGAGGCTCGTGGACGCTGGACAACGGAATCGTCAAAGCGACCATTACAAAAGACAATGGCTCGATGCGGTCGTTGATCTTTCATGGCATGGAGATGCTGGCTGCCAGCGGCGGAACCTGGGAGCACAACCCACAGGGCGCGCCGCAGTTATCCAACACCATCACGATTGATCCTGCGACCAACGGTGGTGCGCGCGCTGAGATTTCGGTGAAAGGAATCTCGGGTGGCACGTATATGATGACGCGCGGCGCGCCAGGCGGCGGCACTCTTTGCGACATCGAGATTCGCTATTCGCTGGGCCGCGGCGACAGCGGCATCTATGTGTACTCGATCGTCTCTCATCCGGCATCGTATCCGGCGGCTGGAGTGGGCGCGGAGGATCGCTACATTACGCGGCTCAACCAGTCCTTCGACTGGATCACCGTGGACAAGGACCGCAACATGCTTGAGGCTACTCCCACCGACTGGGGCACGGGCGTCGTAGTCCATGCCAAAGAGCAGCGCATCATGAGCAAGGGCGTCTATAAGAACTCGGTCGAGCATAAGTACAGCTACTCCGGCATGCAGTACAGAACGCCCGCCTACGGCTGGTCGAGCACCAAGAACCACGTCGGCGTCTGGTTCATCAATCCGACCGTCGAGTACCTGAGCGGCGGTCCGACAAGAATCGACCTTGATGCCCACTTTGGCGATAACGCAGACCCCGAGCCGATCATTCTCGATTACTGGCACAGCGGCCACTATTATGGCGCGCGGGCCAGCATTGCCGCGGGCGAGGAGTGGACCAAGGTCGTGGGTCCGATCTTTGTCTATGTCAACTCGTTAGATAAACCCAAAGCCACGACGCAAGCCGAGTTGGACACGTTGGCTGCCACTGCGGGCAACCCAACCGTTCCGGCTAGCTGGCATGACAATGCGAACGCTCTTTGGCAAAACGCGCTGACGCAAGCGAAGACAGAGAACGCGAAGTGGCCCTACGCGTGGGTCAACGGCGTGGACTATACGCATCTGGAGCAGCGCGGAACGGTGATGGGACAGATCGTTCTCAACGATCCGCTTGCGCCGAAGGGCTCTTCCACCAGACTGCCTCATCTGACCGTCGGTCTCACTCATCCAGACAGCACATGGGATGGTTGGATGCACGATGCCCGTTACTACCAGTTCTTCAATGACGGAACGGAAGATGACAAGTTCACCATCGCCAAGGTGCGCCCCGGCAAGTACACATTGCACGCCACGGCAGACGGTGTGTTGGGTGACTTTGCGAAAGCCGGCATCACGGTCGAGCCGGGCAAGTCGATCGACCTGGGCAAGCTGGAGTGGGAGCCCGTGCGTTTTGGCAAGCAGGTCTGGGAGATTGGTTATCCCGACCGTGCCGCGGACGAGTTCTTCAAAGGCGACGGAAACAACTATTGGCTGTGGGGATGGAACCTTCGCTACGCTCTGCTATTCCCTAACGACCTCACTTACACAATTGGCAAAAGCGATTGGCACAAGGACTGGTTCTTCGAAGAGGTGCCTCACGCAACCAACCTTTCCTTCGTCAATCCTGAGGCCAAGGATCCAGCCAACCAGCGATTTGGCTGGGTCAAAGCGGAATCGCTGGCCGAGTATCCGCAGAGCAATCAACACGGGCCTTGGGTGGTATACGGCAGAGGGCGAGCCACGGTATGGACCGTCAAATTCAGCTTGGACAAGCAGGTGCATGGGCTCGCTGCCTTGCGCATAGCGCTGGCTGGCGTGAATGGGATGCGCGATGGGCTGGCCGTCGCAATCAACGGTAAACCTGCCGGGGCAATCGGCGACGGCCGCGATGCGGATAATGCACCGTTGAGAAACACCGACGCCATTCGCTACAACACCGACAAGGGCCTGTGGCAGCAGCGGACGCTGAAGTTCGACGCCGCGTTGCTGAAGCCTGGAGAAAATGAGATGACGTTTACGGTGCCGGCCGGAGAATTGCAAACTGGCGTGGTGTGGGATTATTTGCGCCTCGAACTGAATGAAGATTCGAAGCTCGAAAGCTCAACTCCGTCGCAAGCGGGACAATAGGCTTCGGTTGAAGTGCCGCTGAGAATGCAAGACCAGTGGACTTGCATTCTCAGATTGACTTGACGCCAACGGTTGTCGCTACGGCCCCCTGCATTGTTTCGTCAGTCGAATACGCCACGGCGACCACGTTCTTGGCAACGCGAGCCGAGTCGTTGCCGTTTTTGGAAATCTCGCGAATAGAAGCCTGCATCGCCTCGGTCGCAAGATGGCCGGTATGTCGATGACTCCGGTCCTCGACGGAAACGTCGTTCGCCTTGTGGTTGGCTTCTAAACGGCTGCTGCGCCAATGGCGCCGAGGACGGCGAGAGCTTCGTCTGGAAGCTGAAGTGTTGCAGCCTTGAGATTCTCGCGCAGATGCTGGACCGATGACGTGCCGGGAATGAGCAGTATGTTCGGCGACCGTTGCAGAAGCCAGGCGAGCGCTACCTGCATGGGGGTGGCATCGAGCGATGCGGCTACGTCGTTCAGCCTTGAGGACTGGAGCGGGGCGAACCCTCCCAGGGGGAAGTAAGGCACATAGGCAATGCCCTGCGCGGCGAGATCGTCAACGAATGCGTCATCGGTGCGCTGGGCCACATTGTAGAAGTTCTGGATGCAGACAATCTCCGTGAGCGCCTGCGCCGCAGCCAACTGCTGGGGAGAGACCGTACTGAGTCCAATATGCCGAATCAAACCCTGCTGCTTGAGTTCGGCAAGCGCGGTAAGAGGCTCTTCAAAGGGCTCGTCCGTTGGCCCGGTCAAACCGCCTAAGCGGAGATTGACCACATCGATCACATCGAGGCCAAGATTTCGCAGGTTGTCGTGTACTGCGTCGATAATCTCCTGGCGCGAGCGTGCGTGCGGCCATGAGCCATCGCTGCCGCGGCGCGCACCCACCTTGGTCACGATCACGAGATCGTCCGGATAAGGATGGAGCGCCTGCTTGATGAGTTGATTGGTTACGTGCGGGCCGTAAAAGTCGCTGGTATCGATGTGGTTCACCCCTGCGGCAACGACCTCGCGCAGTACGGCGATCGCACCTGGGACATCGCGCGGTGACCCCCAGACCATCTTGTCGCCATCTTTTCCGGCAAGCTGCATTGCGCCATAGCCCATGCGGTTCAACGTGATTGAAGTGTTGGAAAGGGTAAATGTGCCGCCAAGATCCGGTTGTTTCGTCATGTGTCTCCTCAGAGTTTGCCGATAGTTGTGATGGAAATCGATTCACCGATCATTAGATGAAGGAATCTTCAGGTTGGAGTCTCGCATTTGCAGAAGCGATCGTAAAATACGTTGGAACCGCGAAAGTTGCCGGCTTAGGCAAGCGCGACGAAACAATCATAGGACCAAAGTCTTCAATCCCGCGGCTGCCACATGTGATAATCGCGACCTCATTTTGTGCGGGAGACCGGCATGTTTTGGTAGCGACGATGACGCCGCCAAGATACTTCTGGTCAGGAGTGGTGCGGTCGGAATAGCCGAAGAAGATGGTTTTGCCGGGTAGGTCGGGGTGCATCTGCTGGCCGAAGGAAGGTATTGGCCGATCTCGTTTTGGGTTGAGGGGCCGACGCCGGGGAGAGAGACGACAAACTTGCGAATGCCCGTGGGACTTTGAGCGAAAGGACATTTGAGCGAGATCGGCTGATCTTCGCTCAGAGAGCCACGAACCGGTACGATGGACAACTCCGTTTTTTACGGAATTTGTACGCGCGGAAAAATCTCCATTCCGGCAAATGTACAAGAGAGCCTTTGTGCATTTTTTGCACCTTGACCTCGGCATGTCGCCATTTTGGAATTCTTCATCCTCTTCAAACCATTGATTTGATGTGATTAACCCTATGGAAACAGGGTTAATCAGACGCCGATTTCAGGGGAGACTGAGACAACCTCTGGACGAGACACTCTCGATAACCGCGTCCTTTGCTGCTCGGCGAATGCCCCGGCGTTGAGCAGGTTTTCCATCAAAGATGAGTCCCAGCGTCGAAACGCGCTGTTGAAAATAAGCTTGAAGTCGGAAAGAAACGTGGCGCGAGCCATGTACTTGGCATCCAGTTTATGCTTAACCGGAAGTACCACCGTGTGGTAGTAGGACTCCAGATCTTCTTCCGGAACGCGATCCAAAACCGCCTCCTCGCGCGCGAAAACGATGGTGGCCGCACCCGTGATCCCGGGACGGCAGGGCAGGTTGAAAACCATATGTTGCGGCATTTTGGGACGCGGACCTACCAGGCTCATGTGTCCGGCGAGCACATTCAACAATTGGGGCAATTCGTCGAGCTTCCAGCGACGCAGAAATGCGCCTATCGGGGTAAATGCCTGGTTTGCGGCCGTGGTAACCGCATTATGAGTCTTCTCCGGAACATGGGTCATGGTCCGGAACTTCAGAATCGTGAAGGCCCGCCCGTATCGGCCCATACGCTTCTGCAAGAAGAGAACAGGACCAGGCGACGTCAGCCACACCGCCAAGGCAATCGCCAGCAGAACCGGAACGAGCAGCAGCAGCACTGGCAAAACGCATGCGCAGTCGAAGAGGCGCTTAGCGCCCGACCGCGACCAGGGGCTCAGCCGCCGAATGACCAGAAAGGGCGAGGAATGAACCGTCGACGCCAAACGCCGGGAAGGCCCTGCTCCTTCGGAGCAATCCGCATTGCCGTCATCGGAAAGCTCCGCACTCCGATCCATCGTTATGGCATCAAGATTGCTTGAGACGAACGACCTGGCACCCATGTAGGCCTCCACAAGGTGAATCTCGTTGTTTCCATTGGATATTCATGAGATGGAAACGCCCCATTGTAACCCACCACAGTTGCTTTCTGTGTATCCCGGCCGGGCGCCACAGCGTCGGACACGCAACGCCCTTGGTTACTGGTTGTGCGGCGCCTGCAAATATTTTTCCGTTGACAATCCTTTGTCAAATACATGATTCCCGACATTATAACAGCGTAGCGAAGTAGTGATCCTCGTCGACCGGCACGACGAACCTGCCCGTTACGAGACTTCTCCATTTCGGCAGCTCATCGCCACCTATGAAGAACTGCATCCGGTGTGGCCTTATGCGGAGAAACCGGTGTGTCGGCCTTCTGCATCATGGAGGGTCTCCCATCCGTACTTGAGAGTTGAACAGCAGTTCAGCGTGATCCTGAGAGAATCGGTTGCCAAACCATGAAGGGAGAACCACCGTGAAGAAAAGCTACCACACCATAGGGAGACAAGGAAAACTGAATGAGCAGGCGAAACACAAGATGCTCTTTGTCTTCGACAAATCGAAGGCGCAGTGGCCCGCCATCAATGCCGTCTTCGGCCCCCGGCAACCGATGCAATGCTGCCGCGCGCGCAAGGTCTTTGACTGCATGAATTCGTACCATCGCTGGGTGGAACAGGTCTCGCTTTTGAGACCTGGGGGAGCACGAGCCCAAGGTACAAAATCAATTGGTCAATGACCTAGGCAATCCTCAGCGACACATGGCCTGACACCGGGCAGGCTGCAACGTAGCATACCCCCTTTGAGTTAGTTACTACTCAATAAATAACACCTATCTAATCGACTAAATAGGTGTTCAGTAAACTAATCGACTAAATAGGTGTTCAGTAAATTCAAGTAACACCTCGTTTAGCCCGGCTGTACGCGGCGCCAATCCCCTCAGGAGTCAACTGTGCCCCGCTTCACGGCATATGCTAAAATCAAAAACTGTAGCGCGGCAATCAAGGTCAACGTGCACGGTTCGCCAAAATCGACTAGAGGCTGTTTCATGGCCCGATTTTGAAAGGGCACACCTTCAACTGTGCCGTTGCAATGCAGGACAAATTGCGAGCTTTAGCGTCAAAGGAAAAGCCGCGCAGTTCATCACGACGGCTATGAAGCGGCTTCTAAGCTCAACTGATGTAAAGTTCAAAAGCAAGAGGCCACCAAGGCAACGTTCTATGACCTTCATGTTCAGTGCAGACAAGACCTCAGGAATGGGCTCATGCAGTTGTGAAGAGCACACGCTTTGCTTTATACAGTGCGTCAGACACACGGAGACTCGAATCTCGAAAAGAGTTTGCTTGGCTGGATGAATCTTCCGGCCAGGCAAACTACATTACAGTGAGCAAAACAGAGATTCTGATTTAGGTGGAACCAATCCTTATTGCTTTATGGAGGAGCGTGGTGAGCACCAATTCGTTTGATGAAGCAATTTTTGAAAATTCAGTTTCAGAACGTTCAAACCGGCGTCGCATTCACGGAGATACGAATCTGTTCGAAGAACAAATTTCCACTCGGGAATCGAGATTCGGCAGTTCCCTCTCGATCAACGCGCTTCGAGATCACCCGACTTCTTGGTCGCAATCGGGTGCAAAACGCCTTTTTGATTTCCTCTGCGTTTTATTGGCTTTCCCGCTACTAGTCCCGATTTATCTGGCGATCGCCGTGGCTGTGCGGTTGACCTCCTCTGGTCCCGTGCTGTTCTTGCAGAAGCGGGTAGGGCGTAACGGCAAGCTCTTTACGATTCTGAAGTTCCGGACTTTGGTCCATTCCGAGGACGCAGCGCATCACGCCGTCACGACAACAGAGAATCAGCGGTTCACCCCGGTGGGCCCGTTCCTGCGCCGCTTGAAGCTCGACGAGTTGCCTCAGTTGCTGAATGTGCTCGTTGGGGACATGAGTCTGGTTGGCGCACGCCCCAAGCTTCCCGAACATCAGGTTTCCGATCTCCAGTACCGGCCGGGAATCACAGGTGCGGCCACCTATGCTTTCGCGCGTGAAGAGAAAGTCCTCTCCCGCATTCCAAAGCACTATTTGGACACTTATTATCACACGGTCATTCTTCCCGCCAAGAGGCGCCTAGACGAGGAGTACATGGCCCACGCGACTTTTCGTACCGATCTCAAGCTCATCGTCAATAGCGTTCTGCGCCGCTGGGATGATTCTGTAATGGATCAATTGCCCTACGTTAATGAGATCGAGGAGTTCCATGGAAGGAACCACGCAAATGTGCCCAGTACAAGAGTCCTCATTCTCCACCCACCGAACATAACCTACGAGCAGTCGCTTCCTTCTGCGGAGCAATAGAAAAGGTTCTTGCGAGGCACACGCGGCACGAATCCGGTTCGGGAAAAATGAACCAGGTCGGAGCTGAATTCAAAAAGGTCCGGCGTCGCGGCCGGACAGATCCCCCGCAGCCGGCGAGCGGCATTCTTCTACTGCCTCGTCGGGACAGTGAGGCTTATAGCGGTTCGATCTGGCAATCTATTTGCGTGGTATCCATCGATAATCACGGGCGGTGCACTCCACCGCGTGCCGCAGATTCTTACGTTCATAGT
>JAATFE010000258.1 GCA_015655365.1 Terriglobales bacterium | reverse complement strand
CGTGAGGCCATAGCTCGAGGTACGGAGAATCTCGTACCAGATGTTTTGCGCCTGCCACAGGTTCAACTCGAAGGGCAGCTCGACGAGAGTGCGCGCCAGCACCAAGGCCCGGTCCATGATTTCCAGCGATCCGGAAGACATTTGCAGCTCGATCATGGCGCGTTTCATGCGCTGATCGGCGATGTAAGAGAGGGTCGCCGTCTCCAGGGGAACCTGGTCGGCTTTGGCCAACTGCAAATAGGAACGCAACTGAGCCTGGTCGATGGAATCGGATTCCAAAGCGCGGCGCAGGCCCGCGTTGATGGCAAAGCCTGCCGCCAAGGTGAGGGCAGGCGGCTTGGGAAGGCCGGCCTGGGAAAGATAATGCAACAGGCTGGCGTGATCGTCGTAGATGGTGGTGAGGGAGCTCTCGATGTCCCAAAGGGTGGAGTTGAGAATCAGCTGCACAATGCGCCGCTGCTCGTCGGTAAAGAGCGAGGTGAGAGAGTAGTCGACGTGGCCGTAGTAGCGGTCGAGGAGACGAATCACCTCAGGGAAGTAGGCGCGTTGCACCTGTTCGGCGGCCTGGCCGGCAAAGGCCTCGAAGTCGGCTGCATCGGCCTCCTCGTAGGGCTTGACCGCGGCGGTAATGTTCTGGTCGCCGAAGTGGAGAACCGCAAACGAGAAGGTTCCCTGGAAGCCGGTGATGCTGCTGACGACATGAGCGCGGCCGAGGGCCAAGCGGCCGCGGCCGGAGGTGTAGATGTCGTAGGAGATGCGGCGGACGCGATAGCAGAACAGGTCGGTTTCTTCGGCAAAGGAAGAGAAGACCGAACTGATGGCGTAGTGGGCGGCCACCTGCTCCAGGCCCAACTGCATGGTGGCGACGCAATTCTTGTAAATGGCTGCGCCATCGCCGGCGGACGGGACGTTGGAGCGGGCCTCGGCCATGCGGGCCAGGAATGCCGGTTCCAAGGCCGCGGCGCGCTCGCCAAAGAGCTGCGCTGCCAACTGCAAGACACGCGCGGCATAGGCGATGACCTGCACCGTCTCGATGCCGGAGATGTCGTCGAAGAACCAGCCGCAACTGGTGAACATGAGCTGGGTGTGGCGCTGCAACTCCATCAACGCCAAGGCATGGACGCGGTCCGCCGCAGAGAGGATGCGGCGCTCGTGGGCGAGGAAGAAGCGGTCTACGGTTTCCGGAGTGCGGTCGAGAATGACTTCGATGTAGGCGTCGCGGGCGGCCCACACATCTTTGAAGAGCTTGACGCCCTCCTGCTCCGTCAACGGGACCAGGGCATCGCGCAGCTCGTCCAAAGCTTGCCGTAGCGGCGCGCGCCAGGCCTGATTCCAACCGGGCTTGCCACCGTTGCAACCGCAATTGGAGCGCCAACGCTCGACGCCATGGACGCAGCTCCACGAGGTGTTGTCCTCGATTTCGCACTCGTACTCGGGGGGAAACTGGTCGAGGAAGCTGCCGTAGTTGGTGAGCCGGACGGTCTTGTCGTCTTCAAGCAGGCGCAAGGCATAGGCGAGGGCCATTTCGCCGTGGGTGTGATGGTGGCCGTAGGACTCGCCGTCGGTGGCCACGTGGACCAACTGCGGCTGGGGACCGTCTTTGAGGCCCGCTTTGAGGCGCGCAGCAAAGGCCTCGCCAGAGTTGAGAAGCCCTTCAAAGGCGATGGCGCGCGAAGTGGGGCCGTCGTAAAAAAAGACCGCAATCGAGACGCCGGACGCGAACTTCACCAGGTAGGGATGGGAGGTGTCGACCGAGGCGTTGGGTGTGTCGGTCCAGGCAGCGGACTCCTTGAGGGGGCGGATGCGCTTGCACTGGTGCGGAGCGAGGAGCGTGAACTTGATGCCATGCTGCGCCAGCAACTCGAGCGAGCTGGTGTCCGCGGCGGTTTCGGCGAGCCACATGCCCTCGGGCGGCGCGCCGTAGTGGTGCTCGTAGTCGGCAATGCCCCAGCGGATCTGGGTGATGCGGTCGCGCTCGCTGGCCAGGGGCAGAATGATGTGGTTGTAGACCTGCGCCATGGCGGAGCTGTGACCGCGGAAGATCTTGCGGCTGCGCCGTTCGCCGTCGAGGATCATACGATAGGTGCGCTGCGCGTTCTCCTTGAGCCAACTGAGCAGCGTAGGCCCGAAGTTGAAGCTGATGCGCGCGTAGTTGTTGACGATGCGAATGATCTGGTTGGCGTTGTTGACGATACGCGCCGCGCCATTGGTGGCGTAGCACTCCGAGCAGATGCGCTCGTTCCAGTCGTGATAGGGAGCGGCGGAATCCTGAGTCTCTACTGTCTCCAGCCAAGGGTTTTCGCGGGGCGGCTGGTAAAAATGGCCATGAACGCAAACGAAGCGCTTCGAGTTGGGCATAAGTGGATACCTGTCGAGTACCGGAGGCGCCTGAAAATCGCCCGGCTGTCTTGGTTATTGTAGGCTCGACCGTCCCGCGGGCGGAGCAGTCTTGGCCAGATCACAGGCTCGCCAGAGGTACCAACTGGCCACAGAACGGAACGGCGCCCAGCGTTTTCCCCTTTTGAGAAGGACCTCGGGCTTGGGCAGGTCTTCCGCGGCAAGCGGGCGGGTTTTGGGGATGCGCTGGAAGGTGAGAGCAAAACCCTTGCGCACTCCGTAGTCGGTCACGGGAAATACGTCGGGGCGGCCCATGCGGAATATCAACAGCATTTCCACAGTCCACGGACCGATGCCGCGCACCTGGGTGAGCCGCTCGACGATTTCTTCGTCGGTCATTTTGCCGATAGCCTTGTGGGTAGGGACGGTGCCGTCGAGGGTGCGGGCGGCCAGGTCCTTGAGGGCGCGCGCCTTGTTGCCGGAGACGCCCGCGGCGCGCAGGATCTCATCGGGCGTATCGAGAAGGAGTTGCGG
>JAATFE010000220.1 GCA_015655365.1 Terriglobales bacterium | reverse complement strand
GTGGTGCCCGTGAACACCATGAGCGCGGAAGAAGAATTCAAGTCCAATGTGCAGGACGTCTTCTACGACTACGACACCTACGACATCCGCAGCGATGCCCAGGCCGTTCTCTCCAAGGACGCCTCCTACCTGGTCAGCCATCCGGACGTGAAGGTTGTCATCGGCGGCTACTGCGACGAGCGCGGCTCCAACGAGTACAACCTCGCGCTTGGCCAGAACCGTGCCGATGCCGCCAAGAACGGCCTTGTGACCGCCGGTGTGGCAGCCAGCCGCATCCGCGTGATCAGCTACGGCAAGGAGAAGCCCTTCTGTTCCGAGTCGACCGAAGAGTGCTGGCAGCAGAACCGCCGCGCCGGCTTCACCATGGACCGGTAGAATGCAATTGACAGCCCGCAGTTGACCGTTGGCTGCCTACAAGGAACAGTGGCCAGCAAGCCGTATCCGGTTTGCTGGCCTTCCAACAGTTCCCGGTCTCAATAGAGCGGCCTGGCACACATCGCATCTAGTTTTTCCGACAACTGGCAACTGTTATCTGTCAGTCGTTTTTAAGGGGTGAAGAATGCAAAGAGCAAGCACATTTCGCAACCGTCTCCTCAGCGCCACAGTCCTTGGCTTCGTACTGGCCTGCGGGTCCGCCCCTGCACACGCGGCATCGAAGGAGATCATCGAGCTGCAAACCCAGGTGCAGCAATTGCTGGACATGGTGCAGAGACTCCAGTCCACCCTGGACACCCGCTTCGGCGTGCTGACGCATCTTGCGGAGCAGACCGCGGACGACGCCAACCGCGTCACCGCGACAGTGAACGCCTTGCAGTTGAAGATTAACGCCCAGAGCGAAACGGGCGGCGGCAAGATCGACGCTGTCTCCGGCCAGGTGCAGTCGCTGAACGACTCCGTAGACGAGTTGAAGTCGCGCATCTCCAAGCTCGACAAGTCCGTACAGGATATGCAAGCGCAGTTGCAGAGCACCCCCGGTTCGCCTGCGGGCGCGGCACCGATGCCTGGCGGTTCTGCGCCGGGCGGTGCATCCCCCGCTGGCCCGTCAGGCTCCCAGGTTCCGCCGCTTCAAGAGACCTATCAGGCCGGCGTGCGCGACTACAACGCCGCCCGCTATACAGTGGCTGCCGGCGAGTTCGAGGACGTGGTGCACTACTATCCGCTGGACGACATGGCCGGCAACGCGCAGTTCTATCTGGGCGAGATCGCCTACCGGCAGCAGAATTACCCCGACGCCGTGAAGGCCTACAACGCCGTGCTGGAGGGATTCAGCGGCAGCCCCAAGGCCCCGGCGGCGCAGTTGCGCAAAGGATTGGCCCTGCTGCTGATGAACAAGAAGGACGCGGGCGTGCAGGAACTTCGTTTGCTCGTCAAACGCCACCCGCAAACTCCCGAAGCGGCCCAGGCACGCACCAAGCTCAACGGGCTGGGTGTGAAACCCTCTGCTGGAAGATAGTACATTTGTTGAAGACAGCAACAGAAAAGCTCCGCGCGATGCGGAGCTTTTCTGTTGCTGCTTGAAGCTGCACGTTACCGCAAGTTGGCCATCAGGCCGTCAAACACAGACTTGGGCGGCCGGGTCATCGACTCGGGCAGCGTAGAGAGCGGCTGATCCACCAGGTTCAACTGGTCGATGAAAGTCTCCTTCTCGGTGTCGATGTAGAAGACGCCGGTGAGGATTTCGTCCTTCTGCTCGGCTTCCATCAGGGTGCGCACCGCGTTAGCCTTGTCGGTGGGATCGTAGTCCTCCAGCAGCTTGCGCAACCGCAGGTTGGAGCCGTCGTGCATTTCCACCTCGTAGATTTCTCCCGAGTCGTAATCCACGTCGATGTCGTCAAAGCTGGCCACGAAGCCCAGTTCGTTGATCGGCTCGTCGTTCTCCTGCATGAACTTGTAGCTCTTGGTGGAACCCTCGTGGTCGTTGAAGGTGACGCAAGGGCTGATCACGTCGAGCATTACCGTGCCCTTGTGGGCAATGGCCGCCTTCAGCATGGAGAGCAACTGCTTTTTGTCGCCGGAGAACGACCGGCCCACAAACGTCGCGCCCAACTGGATGGCCATGGCGCAGGTATCGATGGCCGGCAGATCGTTGATGACGCCGGTTTTGAGCCTGGAACCCAGGTCTGCGGTGGCCGAGAACTGGCCCTTGGTAAGCCCGTAGACGCCGTTGTCTTCGATGATGTAGATCATGGGCAGGTTGCGGCGCATCAGGTGAACGAACTGACCCATGCCGATGGAAGCCGTGTCGCCGTCGCCGGAGACGCCAATCGTGGTCATCGTATGGTTGCCCAGGATGGCTCCGGTGGAGATGGCGGGCATACGCCCGTGCACGCCGTTGAAGGCGTGCGAACGGGCCATGAAGTAGGCCGGACTCTTGGACGAGCAGCCGATGCCGCTCATCTTCATCACCCGCTCCGGCTCCACGCCCATTTCGAACATGGCGTCCATGATGCGCTCGGAGATGGCGTTGTGGCCGCAGCCGGCGCAAAGCGTCGACTTGGCGCCGCGGTACTCAAGAACCGGAAGGCCGATATGGTTGACTTTAGGACTGGGAGTTGCGGTTGCCATTTATAGGCCCTCCTTGGCGGCAAACCCTTCCGTAATCGTTCGCGCGTCTACCGGCACGCCGTTGTAGTGAAGAATGCTGCGCAGCTTGGCAACCTGTTCGCCGGGAAGATCCAGCTTGAGCAGGCTGGCCATTTGCGCGTCGCGGTTCTGTTCCACCACGTAGATGCGCTCATGGGAAACCACAAAGTCGTGAATTTCGTGCGCAAAAGGAAAGGCCCGGATGCGCAGATAGTCCACGTCCAGCTTGTATTCCTTCTTGATCTGATCCAAGCTTTCGCGCAGCGCAAAGTCGGTGCTGCCGTAAGCAATAAACCCGACTTTCGAGGTTCCGTTCTTCACCGCGACCGGAGCGGGAACCAGCTTGCGCGC
>JAATFE010000180.1 GCA_015655365.1 Terriglobales bacterium | reverse complement strand
TTCGGCGAGTTTTACCTGACCGCTTCCACGCATCCCGAGCTGCTCGCGCCGCGCGGTCTCCTGATCACCGCGGCGGTCGTCACCTCGCTCGTGGGCGCGTTCCTCATGCTCACCCAGCGCAACCTCAAACGCCTCCTGGCCCTTTCCACTATCGAAGATATGGGCTTCCTGCTCTTGGGCATTACCTCGGCCACTGAGCTGGGAATGCGCGGTGCGCTCCTTGCCGCCACGGTCCATGCCTTGGCCAAGGCGCTGCTCTTCATCTCCTTGAGCGCCCCGGAAGCTGATGGCGCGCTTACGGACGATGCGCGCGGCCTGTCCATTCGTTACCCGGTCAGTGCGGCCGGTTTCCTGGTTGGCATGTTGGCCATGCTGGGCGTGCCTCCGCTGCTTGGCTTTGCCGGGCGCTGGCGTCTCTACCAGACTGCGGCAGGCATGAATCACTGGCTTCTGGCCGGCTTCATCCTCTCGTCGATGTTCGCCTTGCTGGCCTACGTTCTCTGCCTCACCCGCTGCTGGTGGGGGCCGCGCGACGCCGAAGATGTTACCCCGCACACGGCTGAGTCTTTTACCTTCCGGCTTGCGGTGGTGGGTTTGATCGTAGTTCTACTGGCTGGCGGCCTCTGGCCCAATATGCTGCTGGCCCTCATGAGGGGGATTCAATGAACCTGCTCGATCGATTGATGCACAGATGCCGCCGGAAGAGTCCCTTCCTGTTCCATCTCAACACCGGCAGTTGCAACGGCTGCGATATCGAGCTGATCACCTGTCTCTCGCCTCGCTATGACGTGGAGCAGTTGGGCATTCACCTCGAGGGCAGCCCCCGTCACGCCGACATTCTTTGCATCACCGGCCCTGTCACCCGCAACACGCTTGAGGCGGTCAAAACCGTCTACGCGCAGGTCTGCGAGCCCAAGGTCGTGGTTGCGCTCGGCTCCTGCCCGGCCTCCTGCAATGTCTTTGCCGGCAGTCCTGTGATTGAAGGCCCGCTCTCCAAGCACATTCCCGTCGATGTCTATGTCCCCGGCTGCCCGCCGCACCCGGACGCCATCATCGAAGGCATCGCCCGCGCCGCGCAGATTCTTGCCGACCGCGGAGTTTCCGAAAAGGCGAAGGGAGTGCCGCAGAAGTGAACCTCTCAGGCTTGATCCATTTCTTTCTTTTTCCGGGCATCCTCTTTGCCGTTCCCGCTGGATGGTTCTACATGTGGGGCGAGCGCAAAGCCGTGGCTCGCATGCAGCGCCGCATTGGTCTGCCTCTGCTCCAGCCCTTTTACGACTTCGTCAAGCTCCTCGGCAAGCGCACGCCCTCGCGCCACGGCATCGAAGCCGATCTCTTGCGTCTGTGGCCGGCTCTCTCTGTGCTCTCCATGCTCGGCGCCATCGCCATGCTCCCCGTCTTTCACGATGGCAAAGGCTTCTCCGGCGACGCCGTTCTCCTCGTTGCGTTCTTGGAAATGCCCTCCATCTGCTTTATCCTGGCGGGCTTCACCTCTGGCTCCATCTACGGTGAAATCGGCGCCATTCGCGAGGCCATCCTCAGCGTCGCCAACAACCTGGTCTTCCTCTTGTCCATTGTGACCATCGCCGTCACAGAGAACACCTTCCGCCTTTCCGATCTCTCCGGCGGAACTTGGAATCCGGGCCACTGGATCGGCGTCTTCGGCATCCTCTTGTGCATTCCCGCCAAGCTGCGCCTCAATCCCTTCTCCACCTCCAGCGCGGAACAGGAAATCTACTCCGGCCCTCTCACCGAGTACGCAGGCGCTGCTCTTGCCATGTGGGAACTGGCGCACGGCCTTGAATGGGTCGCCTTGACCGGGTTCGTCACCACCCTCGTGGTTCCTGCCGGCGGTCCCTGGTGGTTCCACGCGATTGCTTTCTTCGTCGTTTCCTTTATCCAGGTCATGCTGCTTTCCACCGTCGCGGCGGCCACGGCACGCTTCACCTTGCAGCGCGCCATTCGCTTCTACTGGCAGTGGGCAGCCATCCTTGCCGTTCTCGTTATCTGCTCCACCATCTATATGAGGGTTCGCTGATGAACATCTTTCGCCTCATCTTTCAGAATCTTCGCCGCGGCCCCATCTCGTTTCCCCTGCCGCACAAGCATGAGTGCACCAGCAGCGAGTATCGCGGCCTCATCGTCAACGACCCGGAACGCTGTGTAGGCTGCGGTCTCTGCGCCTATGTGTGCCCCACCGCCGCCATTGTAGTCACGCGCAGCGGCGATACCTACCGCTGGACCTACGATGCCGGCAAGTGCACCTTCTGCGGCCGCTGCCTTGAGCGTTGCAAGCCCCATACGCTCAGCATGCAGTCGAAGCTGCCCCCGGTCTACAGCACCCAGGGTGACCTGATCACGGTGCTCGACATGGTGCGCAAGCGCCCCGTCCGTCCGTCCCCGGCAGCGGCCCCCGCTACAGCGCCCGTTACGGCAACAGAAACGGCAGTCCCCGCGGCAGCAGCGCCCGCCGTTGAACCGGCCAAGACCGCGGAACCCGCGGAAGGGAGTCAGGCATGACCACAACAACGGAAGACTTTGTAAGCACGCTTCAAAACCTGGGCCTGGGCGGCGATTGGGAGTGGAAGAACGGCTCCTGGTGGAAGACCCCGGAGGCCATGGACGTGCGCGCCATAACCGCGCTTCTGGTCCTGCTCGAAGCGCGCTTTGTGGCCATCAGTGCCACCGAACGCCCCGACAAGGAAGTCAGCCTCAACTATCAGTGGGATGTGAAAGGTCAGCTCCTCAGCTTCACCACCGCGACCACCGCGCAACACATTCCCACCATCGCCGACCTTTGTCCGCCAGCGGATTGGGTTGAGCGCGAAACGCACGAGTACTTTGCCGTCGAGTTCGTCGGTCGCGAGAACACCAAGCCCCTGATGACCAGGGCTGGCGACCCCATCGGCATCAACCTGCACAAGGAGGAGGTCAAGTGAGCTACCGCATCCCCATCGGACCCTACCACCCCGCGCTTGAAGAGCCCTACAAGCTAGAGCTGGTCTGCGACGGCGAAACCGTGCGCGACGCTGTCATGCACATCGGCTTCAACTTTCGCGGCATCGAGTATCTGGCCGAACGCCGCAACTACCTGCAAGGAATCACCCTCGTCGAGCGCGTCTGCGGCATCTGCTCCAACGTCCACTCGCTTTCCTACTGCCAGGCGGTCGAGCAGCTCAACGGGTCCGCTCCTCCCGAGCGCGCCCTTTACATTCGCGTGATTCTCGCCGAGTTGGAGCGCCTCCACTCCCACTTCCTCTGGGCCGGCGTCGCCGCCAAGCTCATCGGCTTCAAGACCATCTTCATGGCCTGCTTCACGCTGCGTGAAAAGGTGATGGACGCTCTCTCTGCCATCTCCGGCAACCGCGTCAACTACGGCATGAACTGCATCGGCGGCGTCAATCGCGACATCCTCGATCCGCAGGCGATCCTCAATATCCTCGACGAGATGGAGCATGAGATTACGCGCACCATCATCCCTATCTTCCTTGAAGACAGAACCGTGGCTTCCCGCTGCAAGGGCGTCGGCATCCTCACCAAAGAGCAGGCCATCGCCATGGGCGCAGTCGGTCCGTTGGCCCGCGCCTCCGGCGTCCCCCAGGATATCCGCCGCTCGGCCCCCTACGGTGCCTACGACCGCTTCGAGTTCAGTGTGCCGGTCGAGACCGCGGGCGACGTGCAGGCTCGTCTTGTGGTGCACGCGCTGGAAATGGTCGAGAGCTGCCGCATCCTTCGCCAGGCCCTCAGCACCCTGGCGGAGGGTCCATTTCACACGCCCACCCCGGTTGGTGCGCGCTACAAGGTTCCGGCGGGAACGGCCATCAGCCGTGCCGAAGCTCCCCGAGGCGAGGTGTTGTATCAAATCACCTCCAACGGCACCGAGATCCCGGAGCGCGTCCGTGTCCGCACCCCCACGTTCATGAACATGGCCACCGTCCGCTTCACCGTCCTGGGTCAGGATCTAGCCGATTCACCCCTGATTCAGGCCTCCTGCGACCCCTGCTACTCCTGCACCGACCGCTAGATTTATAGCTTTAAAGCTGTTTGAAGCTGTACGAACTGGGTGCCCCAGGTCCCGTTTTTGGGACCTGGGAAAGCAAGCACCATCAGTAAAGTTTGGCCCCACCGCAGGTGGCTGGATGCCCCATCCTTGCGACGTCGTTGTTCCTGTCGCAAGGGTGGGAAACCACAGAACTCGCTGTGCCCCTTCCTTATCTTTCAATCAAACACCTGAAAGCCCTTTCTCGGCGCAGCAGGTGGCCATACACCCGCCTCCGAGTTTATCGTTGCAGTGGCCGCGTTTTATCCTCGGAACTCATCGCGGCTCAACCATCGTTTTGTTGAATGGTTGAACTGTTCCATGGAGCATCCAGGAGCCTCCTCATCATGAAAGCAGCGTTCTCTCGTCGCACCTTCGTTCAATCCGGCGCGCTCTTTGCGGCCGCATGTGCCACCACCAAAGCGATCCCGTCGTTTGCCCAGGCAGCGCCGGCGGCAGCCAGGCCGGTTTCGCCGGTTCGGTTGGGTGTGGCCACCTACACCTTCCGTAACTTCACCCGCGCCCAGATGATCGGCTATTTGAAGCAGATCGACATCTCCGATATCAACGCCAAGGACGTGAAAGATCACCTTCCCGCCGATCCGGAACTGGAGACCAGGGCGCTGGAAGAATACGCCGTCGCAGGCATCAAGCTTCATGCCGCTGGAGCCATCTATTTCGCCAAGGACGAAGACGCGGACATTCGCAACAAGTTCGAATACTGCAAGCGGGCCGGCATTTCCGTGATCGTCGCCGGCGACCCCACGCCCGAAACGCTGCCGCGCATGGAGAAGTTCGTCAAGGAGTACGACATTCGGATCGCCATCCACAACCACGGTCCCGAGGACAAGCTCTGGCCCTCGCCCCTGGACGTGTTGCAGTCGTTGAAGGGCACCGACCCGCGCATCGGCTGCTGCATCGATGTGGGCCACACCATGCGTGCAGGAACCGATGTCGTCCAGGCCATTCACGAAGTCGGTCCGCGCCTGTTCAACGTCCACATGAAGGACCTGACCGATTCACACAAGAAGGAAAGTCAGGTCGCCGTGGGCGACGGAATCATGCCGATCAAGGGAATCTTCGAAGCCCTCATCGCGGTTAAATACAACGGTTTCGTCGACCTCGAATATGAAGTGCATGGCGACAATCCAATGCCCGGCGTCATCGGTAGCTTCTCCTACATGCGCGGTGTCCTCGCCGGCATGGGCTACGCCACCCGCGCCTGACCCCCTGGGTCTCTGACCGCATGAAGCGGTACCAGCACTGGGTGCCCCAGGTCTCGTTTTTGAGACCTGGGATAGCACGAACCCAAGGTACAAAATCAATTGGTCAAAGACCTATAGCATTTTCGGAAATGCTGTAGACCGAAAGCACGCGGCTAAGCGCCTTTTTCCTCAAGAAAAAGGCACCTTGCACGTCCCTTAAAAAGTCTATATGTATTCCGAAAATGTTCGAGCAGGTGTAGAGTGGCTTTGAAAGGGCACGGCTTTAGCCGTGCCGTAAAATGGCCGAAATGATAGGGCTTTACAGGCTGCGGAAATACGCGGGCAAAAGGGCATTATGCGTCAGGGCACGATTTCAGTCGTGCCGAAAATGCTTCAAAATAAGCGCGGGCTTTAGCCCCTGCGGGACGCCTTTCGGGGATTTTCCCTTTTCTCGCAGCCCGTTTATACTCCACTTGCGATAGCGGCAACGGAAGGAGCAGGGGGTTTTTAACCCCCTGAAAATTGCCCAAATCCCGTGGCCTTCAGGCCCGGATTCAAACCCTCCCAAGCAGGTGTTTAGAACTCGAACCGCATCCCCAATTGAATCCGCCGTGGCGGCGCAGCCGAAGTGAACTGCCCAAACGAGGGCGAGCTCACCACCGCGTCGATGCCGCTGCCGTTCTCGTGGTTCAGCACGTTAAAGGCCCCGGCAGAAAATCCCAGCCGCGGCGCTTCCTCGTCCTTGTTGGCGGTGATGGCGAAGTCGTGCCCCCAGCGCAAATCCACGTCCACATACGACGGGTTGGTCTCGGTGTTGCGCTCCACGCCGTTGGGCCGCGCGTTGAACAGGCCGTCGCCGTACGCATCGGCGCCGGTCAACTCCGTCCACGGCGTGCCGGTGTTGGCAAAAACGCCTGCCGACAGGTTCAGCACGCTCTGCGGTTGGAACATCGCATACATGCCCAGCCGGTGACGGCGGTCGAAGCTGGCATTGGCCCACTCGTCGTTCGGCGCATATTGATTCTGCGGAAACCAGCCGATGCCGTTGCTGTTGGACTCGAAGTGCGACCACGTGTAGCGCCCGAATCCCGTGAAGTATTTGTTGAGCCGTCCGCGGTAGGAAATGTCCATGCCCTGGCCTTCGAAAAAGCCTTCCGGCTGTATCTGGCGGATGCGTGCGTAAGCCGGATTGGGTCGCAGCGTATAGCCGGACTGGGGCGTCGGTGCGTTGATGTCGATGGATCGGAAGCTGCCGATGCCGCGCGTCGAGTAGACGCTGACGATTCCCGTGGCGCGCTCGCCCAGTTGCCGCTCGATCGAGAGCCCGTACTGAATCTGGTAGGGAATCCGTGCATTCGGCTCCAGCAGTGTCAGCGAAGGCGGCTGCGCGGTGAGCGTCATGCAGGCTGTGATCGGCACGCATCCTGAAGCCGGTAGCTGCGCGGGATTCAACGAAAGCTGGATCGCGCGGCGGCGCGCATTCTCATAGCGCACCAGGTCCAGCATCGGTCCGCCGCCGAAGCGGTCGTAATAGATGCCCCCGCCGCCTCGCACCACGGCCTTGGACTCTTCGTCCAGCACCCAGGCAAAGGATAATCGCGGCGAAAAGCCCAGTCTCCGCGTAGCCAAAAAGTTCTGCCAGTCGTAGCGCAAGCCGGGCGTGATCGAGAAGCGGCTGCTCACCTTGTACTGGTCCTGCACAAACGCGCCCATCTCCTGCTGGTGATAGACAAAGTGCACGTCCCCGGTGTTCTGCGCAAAGCTGGAAGGCAGGTTGCGGGTGTAGTTGTCGAGCGCTGATTGCAGCACCGTCACGCCATCCGCGGCCAGCGTCGGCCCAAAGGTGTAAGTGCCCAGCGCGTTGGTGTTGTCGTCGAAGCCGCGGCGGCCAATGTGCGGTGCTCCCGCGCCGAACTTCACCAGGTGCCGCCCATGGGTCCAGGTCACATTG
>JAATFE010000247.1 GCA_015655365.1 Terriglobales bacterium | reverse complement strand
GCCTTCCTTGACCAGACCCATGGCAACTCCGGCAACCGCGCCCTTGAGAGCGATACCGGCGTCAAACAGCGCCAAGCTCGCGCCGCAGACCGTGGCCATCGACGAAGAGCCGTTGGACTCGAGGATCTCGGAGACGATGCGAATCGTGTAGGGTGAATCGTCCGCGCTGGGCAGAACCGCGGAGATGGCGCGCTCGGCCAAGGCTCCGTGCCCAATCTCGCGACGGCCGGTGCCCGACATGCGGCCCGTTTCGCCCACGCAGAACGGCGGGAAGTTGTAGTGGAGCATGAAGGTCTTCTTCTTTTCACCTTCATAGGTCTCCAAGCGCTGCCCGTCGTCGGTGGTGCCCAACGTGGCCGTAACCAAGGCCTGCGTCTCGCCACGGGTAAACAGAGCCGAACCGTGAACACGGGGCAGAACGCTGTTTTCAATGGTGATCTGGCGAATCTCGTCCATGGCCCGGCGATCGGGACGAACGCGATCCTTGGTCACCTGGCCGCGGAAGATCCGCTCGCGCAGGTGCTCGTAATAGGTAGCCAGCTTCTTCTTGGCGTTGGGATCGTCGGCGGAAAGCCCGGCGGCCAGCTCGTCCTTGATCGCTTTCACAAGGTTCTGGCTGTCCAGCTTGGCGTGCGCCTTGGTGTCCAGGGCATCCTTGAGACGGTCGCCAACCTTGGCGTAAAGCGCGTCATAGTATGCCTGATCGAACTCCGGCGCCGTGAAGGCCCGCTTCGGCTTGCCGGCCACTGCGACCAGCTCGTCGATGACGGCGACAATCTTCTTGATCTCGGTATGCGCGAACTCGATCGCTTCCAGGATGACTTCTTCAGTCTCTTCCTTGGCGCCCGACTCGATCATCACAATGCCGTCCTTGTGGGCGACAACCAGGATGTTGACCGTGGAGGCAGCGCTCTCCGCATAGGTGGGGTTAACGACGAACTCGCCGTCCACGCGGCCAACCCGGACTGCGCCCACCGTGGCGCTGAACGGAATGTCGGAAAGAGCCAGAGCGGCTGAGGCGGCATTGATCGCCACCACGTCCGGATCGTTCTCCTTGTCGGCGGAGAAAACCAGCGCGACAACCTGCGTCTCGTTGCGGAAACCTTCGGGGAAGAGGGGGCGGATGGGGCGGTCAATCTGGCGGCAGGTGAGGATTTCCTTCTCGCTGGGACGACCCTCGCGCTTGATGAAGCCTCCGGGAATGCGGCCACCGGCAAAGGTGAACTCGCGATATTCCACGGTCAGCGGGAAAAAGTCGATGCCCTCCCTCGCTTCAGGAGAAGCCACCGCGGTGGCCAAAACTACGGTTTCGCCCGTGGTCACCAGAGCGGCGCCGGAGGCCTGCTTGGCCATGCGGCCGGTCTCAAAAACCAGTCGCTTGCCACCAGCAAGCTCGACAGCTACTTCATGCTTAGACATAGAGTCCTCGTTTCATTGTTCACTTGGGAAACTTGTAAGGGAGAGGCGCCGCGGGGTGGGTACACGATAACGAAGGGCCTGACAGGGAGCAGGACGCGCGCGTAAGAGTGGGATGTGCGCGGGGGAGCGGATTCTCCCGGCCTGCGAGCCGGCCAACGCGCCAAGTCGACGCACAGCCCATAGCTGTGCGCCGACCCTGGTCGCGATTGCATTTCGCCAGGTACACCATGACCCCAGGTTCTAGGTAGAACGGGGGCCGTGACCAATATCCGGTCTGGGCGCTTCCGGTTCAAGGTTGGCTTTCTGATTACTTGCGGATACCGAGTTTGCCGATCACTTCGCGATAGCGGTCGGTATCGTGGGTCTTCAGGTAGTCCAACAGACGGCGGCGCTTGCTGACCAACATCAAAAGACCGCGACGGGAGGCGTGATCTTTCTTGTGCGTTTTGAAGTGCTCGGTCAGTTCAGCGATACGTGCACTCAGAATCGCGATCTGGACCTCCGGCGAACCGGTGTCCGTATCGTGAGTGCGGAAGTTTTCAATCAGGGTCGTTTTCTTAGCAGTCGCCAGCACGGCGGTGATACTCCTCTTGTCTTCTCAGGTCCACTCTTAAGTGTCTGATGTGAGAGTACCATGAATCGGTTACCTCGCGCCATTACCCCAACCACTCGGAACCGGGCTGGAAATGCCCCTCTTCAACGAGCCCCAAAACGGAAGATTCGATTCTCCAAATACTCTCGAATCATCGCCTTGATTCACCTCGCGCAGCACCCTCCGCAAAGCATACTCTGAGCAATTACGAACAAAAGCTCCTGCCGTACGTCTACAGGCTATGCCCGAAAATCCGGCTCTACCGCTCAGCAGCCCAACCCCTGTTTCCGTCTGCGCTCCGTCGCGCGTGCGCACCTTACAGAGGGCCTTTCCGTTCATGCGCTCTCTTCACTTGTTCGTCGTGGTGTTCAGTTGCTGGCAGCTCGTTGCGCCTGGTCGTCCGGCAGCCGCACAAGACTCGGTTTCACAACCGCCCGTCGCCGCGCCCGATCCTCAGCCGCAACAGGCCGCCCCGGCCAAACTCGAGCAGGTTCCCTGGCTGTCGTATCCCGTCCTCGCGCCCGGAAAGCCCATGACCTCCGGCCAGAAATTCTCGCTCTATGCTCACCAGTCCTTCGGGCCACCAGCTTTCTTCTCCCCGGCCTTTGGCGCAGCCATCCGCATGGCCAATCCGCCCAGCCAGTATCCGCGCGCATGGAAAGACGGTGCCGGAGCCTTCGGGCGCATCTACGGCAGCACCCTAGCAACGCAGACCTCCAAGCACACCGCCGAATTCCTCACCGCCGATGCCTTCCATTACGACTCGCGCTACTACCCCTCCCACAGCACAGAGACGCTTCCGCGCATCGGGCACGCCCTAGCTTTTGTGGTTGTCCAGAAGACCGACACCGGTGGAACCGCTCTCGCTCTGCCTCACTTTGCCGGAGCGGCAGCGGGCGGGTTCGTCGGCATGGCCTACCTGCCGCCGGGCTACGACAGCCTCTCCCGCGCCGGCCAGCGTGCCAGCTCCGAGCTGGCACAGATCGCTCTTAAGAATCTCGCTCGTGAGTTCGCACCCGAGCTTGCCCCCATCGCGCGCAAAATCCATCTGCCCAAAATCGTCCCGGCCTGGTGG
>JAATFE010000515.1 GCA_015655365.1 Terriglobales bacterium | reverse complement strand
GATGCCCACGTTCATGGCCGCATAAGCCGCGATATAAAAGCTGGCGGCGGCAATCCCGCTGCTTCCCGCTCCCGCAAAAGCGGCCAGCAAATACCCGGCATGGGCAATCGCGGAGTAGGCCAGCATGCGCTTCACATTTTGCTGGCGCAGCGCGGCCAGGTTGCCCACGGTCATCGAGAGCACCGCCACAATCCACAGCAGCGGCGACCACAGCGCGTGGAGCGAAGGGAACATCTCGTAAACCACCCGCAGCAGCAGCGCGAAAGCCGCGGCCTTGGGTGCGGTCGAGAGCAGCGCCACCACCGGCGACGGCGCGCCTTCGTACACGTCCGGCGTCCACACATGGAAGGGCGCAGCCGATACCTTGAACAGGATGCCCACCAGCATCAGGCCCAGCGCTGCCAGCACCAGTGCATGATTCGGTGCCGAGATGGCAAGATGTGCGATCTCGTAAATCTGGGTCGTCCCGGTGGCCCCAAAAATCATCGCCACACCGTAAAGCAGAAACGCAGTCGCAAAAGAGCCAAGCAGGAAGTACTTGATCGCCGCTTCCGGGCCGCGTCCCGTGTTCTTGCGGTAACCGGCCAGAATGTACGTAGCGATCGACGAAATCTCCAGAGCGATGAACACCAGCAGCAGTTCCACTGCGCCGGTCAGCAGGCACATGCCCACCGCGCCAAACACCACCAGCGCATAATATTCGCCCTGGTGATGGCTGTCCTCGGGCAGCGTATCGAGCGAAATCAGCAGCGCCACCAGCACAATGCCGCAGATGAGGATGTGAAAAAAGATGGTGAAGGCGCTGGTTTCCACTGTGTTGTAGAAGCCGGTTCCCTGGGGCAGCGAGAACTGCCAAACACTGGTCAAAAGTGCGAGCGTGGTTCCCAGCGCGGCCATCCAGCCCAGCGAGCGGCGCGCCCACTCGGGCGGCAGCGAGGCGTCGATGAGCATCACGGCCACGCCGGTCAGCGTCAGAACAACCTCGGGAAGGATGCGGAAAATATCGGGTACAGGATTCACCGCTGGCCCTCCCCTTGGGACGAAATTGGCAATGCCGTTTGCGGCAGCGCGGAAGCAGGCAAGATGGAAGATGCCTTCACTTGCGGAAGATGGATGCCGCTTTCGATCGACGGAGTCCACAGCGACGGCGCCAGCCCCATCGTCAGCATCAGCACAACCAGGGGACAAAGCACGGCCAGCTCGCGGAAGTGCAAGTCATCGGCCGGCCGCGACTTGGCCAGCGTGCTCTCCGGCCCATAAAAGATCCTCTGCACCAGCCACAGCATGTAAGCCGCACCCAGAATCAGGCCCAAAGCTGCTGCAATCGTCCAGCCTTTGCTGACGCCCATAAAAGTACTTGAGAGAATAAGAAATTCGCCGATAAACCCGTTCAGCATCGGCAGCCCGATCATGGCCAGTGAGGCGATCACAAACGCTGTAGCCGTGCGCGGCAGTTTGCCGGCCAGCCCGCCGTACTCGGCAATCTGGCTGGTAGAATAGCGATCGTAGAGAAAGCCCAGCAGCAGAAACAGCGCGCCGTCGATGGTGCCGTGATTCAGAATTTGATAAATCGCGCCGTCCCACCCGGTAAACGTCAGTCCGTAGATGCCCAGTGTAATCAAGCTCAAATGGCTCAGCGCCGCAAAGGCCATCAGCTTCCAAAAGTCGCGCTGCACCAGCGCCAGGCACGCCCCATATAGAACGCCGACCACGGCCAGTCCAACCAGCCACGGAGCCAGCTCCCGCGCCTGCACCGGAAACAGCCCGATGTGGAAGCGCAGCATCGAGTAAAGGCCCAGCTTGCCGGCTACCACCATGGCCAGCGCAACCGGCGCTTCGCTAAAGGTATCCGCCAGCCATCCATGCAGCGGAAACACCGGTACCTTCACCGCAAAGGCGAAGAGAAAAGCGAAGCCCACCCAAAACAACGCTCCTGTCGGCAGCGCCCCGTGCGCAATCAGAATCTGCAGCGTCGCAAAGTCGAAGCTGCCCGTCTGCGCATAAAGCCACAGCAGCGCCACCAGCAGCGGCGCACTGGGAATAAATGTGAAGAGGAAAAACTTGACCGCAGCCTTGGGTCCGTCCTTGCGCCCGTACATCGCGATCAGGATCGCCATGGGCACGAGCGACAGCTCCCAGAAGCCGTAGTAGAGCATCAGATCCAGCGAAATAAATACGCCCAACATCGCCGTCTGCTGCACCAGGAAGAGCGCATAGAAAACCTTGCGCCGCTCCTTGATAGCGTTCCAACTGGCCACCACGCCAATCGGAGCCAGCAGGCCCACCAGCACCACCATCCACAAACTCAACCCATCCACGCCCACGTGGTAAAAAATCGCTGGATTCTCAATCCAGGGCAGATTCACCTGGAATTGAAACCCTCCCTGACCCAGCACAAAATGCGCCGGCAGGTGCAGCGTCAGGCCGAAGGTCGCCAGCGTCGTCAATAGAGCGATCCAGTTGGGCAGCTTGTCGCGGTCTGGCATCAGCGCCACCAGCACCGCTCCGGCCAAAGGCAGCAGCAGGATCAACGTGAGAATCGATTGGTTTATCTCTGTCATTCTCTCAATGCCCCGCCACGCCAAGGTGAATTGCCGAAAGACCGGCCACAACCGCAGACCACGGAATCAGGATGAAGAGCAGCAGCGCCGCCGCCCCCGCCGCCAGCCACGCCGCATACGAGCGGATATTGCCCGACTGCCACTTCTGCAAGATCGCTCCCGCAAAAACCGCGATGCCGCCCAGCAGCCACGCAGCGCCGCCCACAATGCCCGTATCCACCACCCAACCCAGCACGTACTTCGAAGTGGCCAGCAGCGGCTTCACCACCGTTGCGCCATAAAACTCGTCGACGAAATACTTGTTGGCCAGCAGATTGTAACTGCCGGGCATCGCCTCGGCCAGTTCCGCCGCGCGCGCTGGCTTCTGCCGGTAAAGCATATCGGCCACAAACCACCCAACCAGGGCTACGGCAACGGCCACGATGCTCAAAATCAGTTCAAGCTTTCCGCCGCCTGCCTCCATCGCTCGCGCACCCACCGAAGGCGCCAGGAATGCGGAGAACCGCTCGATGCCGATCCATCCGCCGCCAATCGAGAGCAGCGCCAAAATCACGAGCGGCACGGCCATCGTCCACGGAGTCGAATGGTGCCGATCCGCAGCTTCGCTGCGCGGCTTGCCCAAAAACGTCAGGTACCACAGCCGGAACATATAGAACGAAGTTAGCAGTGCGGTTACGAGGCCCACAAACCACAGAACCTTGCCGCTGCCGCCCTGCACAAAGGCCGCATACAAAATGGCGTCCTTTGAGAAAAATCCAGCGAAGGGAAAGAACCCTGCAATGGCCAGAACGCCCACGGTCGTGACGGCAAAAGTAACCGGCAGCTTCTTCCACAGTCCGCCCATCTTGCGCAGATCCTGTTCGCCGCCGATCGCGTGAATCACCGCGCCCGCCGCCAAAAACAGCAGCGCCTTGAAGAACGCATGAGTCATCAGGTGGAAGATCGCCGCCGAGTACGCCGCGACCCCGCAGCCCAGGAACATGTAGCCCAATTGCGAAATGGTGGAGTAGGCCAGTACCCGCTTGATGTCGTTCTGCACCAGCCCGATGGTCGCGGCAAACAGCGCCGTCGCCGCGCCGATCGCGGCAACCACTCCCAGCGCAAACGGCGAGTGGTCGAACAGCACGTGGGTGCGGGCGATCATGTAAACGCCGGCAGTCACCATGGTGGCCGCGTGGATGAGGGCGGAGACCGGCGTCGGGCCTTCCATCGCATCGGGCAGCCAAATATAGAGCGGCAACTG
>JAATFE010000113.1 GCA_015655365.1 Terriglobales bacterium | reverse complement strand
GGCATTGCCACGCCGGAGTTTCGCGCGCTGCTCCGTCACGAGGTCGCTTTCACCCGCGGACTCTTTGAAGAAGGTCTCGCGCTGATCGGCATGGTGAATCGCGATTTGGCCCTCGACCTGGACTTGTTTAGCCGCGGCGGCCTTGAGATTCTTCATGCCATCGCGCGGCGCGACTACGACGTTCTCGGCGCTCGTCCCGCCATCTCGAAAGGCATCAAGCTGGCCCTGGCGCTACGCGCCGTCAGCGGCAAGCTGTTGCCCTCGCTCAGCCTCGGACGCAAGGGGAAGACCGCTTGACCTACGCACTCATCGGGGACGAACTGCGCTTGGACGGGGCCTATGCGGTGTGCCGCAAAATCGCCAAGCGCGAGGCCAAGAACTTCTATTATGCTTTTGTCGCGTTGCCCAAGCCGCGCCGCAACGCCATCTGCGCCATTTACGCCTTCATGCGCCAGGCCGACGATCTGGCCGACGACGAAAGCCTGCCTGTCGAAGAGCGCCGCCGCCGTTTGGATGCGTGGCTGGCCAACTGGCGCGGTGTCTGCCACGGCGGAGACTCTTCCGACTCGGTCTTTCTCGCCGTGCGGGATGCCGTCGAGCGCTTCGGCATCCCGCTCAACCTTCTCGATGAACTGGTCGCCGGTGTCACCATGGATCTCGATCGTCCTGCGAGTGAGGATCAGGCTGCCAGCGATGCTCCAGACACCTACGCAACCTTTGCCGATCTCTATCGCTACTGCTACCTGGTGGCTTCGGTCGTGGGTCTGGTCTGCATCCGCATCTTCGGTTACCAGGACCAGCGCGCCGAAAAGCTTGCGGAGAAGACCGGCATAGCCTTCCAACTCACCAATATTCTGCGCGACGTGTCCGAGGATGCGGAGCGCAATCGCGTCTATCTGCCCATCGAAGATCTTGCCGCTCACAACGTCTCCTTGGACTCCCTTCTCCATCGCAAACCGGGCTCGCTGCCCACAGCCGAAGAACGCGCCTTGCTGGCGTCCCTTGCTGCGCGCGCAGAAGAGTTCTACAAGTCCGCGCAGCAACTGCTGCCACTGATCGATCGCGAGAGCCGTCCTGCGCTGTGGGTGCTGGTAGCCATCTATCGGGGGTTGCTCAAGCGCATCGAGAAGGCCGGCTACGATGTCTTCTCCCGCCGCGCCAGCATGCCCATGCCGCAAAAGCTGGGGATTCTTGCCGTGGGCATGGCGCGCATGGCCGTGGCGCGGTTGTGGATTTGAGAAGAGATCGAGAGCGCCAGCCAGGTATGGAAGCAGCCTTGACCCCACTGCCGCAAAAATCCGGAAAAACCGTCACGGTCATCGGCGG
>JAATFE010000369.1 GCA_015655365.1 Terriglobales bacterium | reverse complement strand
GTCGATGGAGATCTGCATGTGGTCCAGCCCGGCCTTGTTCAGCCGCTCGATCCGGGCCGCGTTCAGCAGGTAGCCGTTGGTGATCATTCCGGCAATCGCCCCGGTCTTCCGGATGCGGCGAATGATCTCGTCCAACTCGGGATGCACCAGCGGCTCTCCGCCGGAGAGCCCGATCATGGCCGTTCCCAGCCGTCCCAGGTGGTCGATGCGGCGGAACATCTCTTCCAGCGGCACCGGTTCCGACACCTTGTCGTATTCGTTGCAGTAGCCGCAAGAGAGGTTGCAGAAGCGCGTGGGAACAATCTGCACCAGCACGGGGTGCCCCGTGTGAGCCAGCGCCCTGCCCACCATTGCCAGTTCGCGCACCTTCCGCGTGGCCGCCTTCCAGCGCCCTCGCAGCGTCGATTTCCGTCGAGTTGCCATCCCTTCCATTGAACCACATCCCGCCCCCACCCCTCCACGGCGGCTTTTACTTTCAAAACCCCTCAAGGAGGGTATACCTCGAAGTTGTAAGGATGCTGCGCCTTTGATGCGGGGTGTTCGACTTGCATGATCCAACAACGCCAGATGGGATCACCCGGCATGATCGGCCTGCCGCCCATACTCCCGTTCGTCTTCTTGAATCGTGCTGGGCCTATGCACGAGACGCGTTGTTTGCAGCGGACATCCAGACCGGGCTCCTGATCCCTGTTTGATTGCCCCGCGCTTCCTATTCCCTGCCCTCTATTCCGAACTCTCCGCCTCCGCTCGCAAACAGCTTTTCTGCCTGGCCGCGCAGCACGCGGTAGAGGGCAAACTGGCGCTGGGTGGCACCGCGCAGTTCGAAAAGCAGCTCGCCGCGATTGTCCGCCAAAGCGTCTACCGCATCCACCAGCCTCATGCGCGGAGCCTCGTCCAAGTGGGCGCCGTCGGTCACGCTCTTCAGCAGCACCAGCACATTGCCGTAAAGGTCCGGCTGGGCCACCAGGGTCACAAACTTGCGCTGCGCCAGCGGGGCGTCGGTGTGCGCCGAGAGCACCAGGGTCGCTCCTGAACCGTAGGCCAGCTCAAAGACGCGATACTGCTCGTCCATCAGCGGAGCGGGAGCAGGCGGAGGTGGAGGAGGCTGCATCGCCTTGGCATTCCGCCGTCCTGGCTTGGGCGCGGGGGGCGCTGCGGCAGCCGGCGGCGTGAGCCCCAAAGCCTGCCGGGCCATCTCTTCCAGCGCCGATTTCATCTTTTCCTCGTCCTCCGGGTTGGCCCAGGAGTAGCTCCACGGGTGCTCCGGGCGCGCCTTGATGTCGGAGACGGCCACGGCCTGCTGCATATCCGGCGGCATCCCCATCAACGTAGGAACCACGGCAGAGTTATTGCCGCTGGATTTGCCCCGTTTGAGCAGCGGCCGGTCGGGGTCGGTCACCGAGGGCAGCGCGTCCACATGGCCAATGTCTTGCGGCTGCTTCTTCTTGCTCTTTTTTAGCGTGGGCCGGTCCGGATCGTCTGCCGCAGGAGTGCTGCTGCCCGCGCTGTCGCTGGAGCTTTTCTTATGAAGCGTGGGCCGATCCGGGTCGTCCGCCGCCGGGGCGCTGGCTGGGCTTGGGGTTGCGCCGCTGGAATCGCCGCTCGTGTCTTTCTTGTGCAAGGTCGGCCGGTCGGGGTCGGAAGCAGGGCTTGGTGCGGAACTGGAGTCTGCACCGCCCGAACCGGGGTCCGAAGCTTTTTTGTGCAGTGTGGGCCGGTCCGGGTCGCTGGACGCCGCGGGTCCGCTCGATGCGGTTCCCGACTTGCCGCCTGCGTCGCCGTCTTTGCCCGTTCCTTCGGTGGGCGCGTCCTCAGGATGTCTCTTGCGGTGCAATACCGGCTGGTCGCTCTCCTCGTCATCGAGCCTGATCTTCGCCAGGTCCGCAGCCGCGGGCTTGGGCCGGGCAACCGGCATCGCCTTCCACGATCCGTAGCCCACCCAGGAGCCCTGTTCAAGCCCCGAGTTCCGAATGTCGAACAGCCCCACCGCCTTGCCGTTCTGCTGTAGCTCGTACTCCACTTCGCCGGCCAGCGCCAGCGGCTCGGGCCGGGCCATGTAGATGCCTCCGTCCTGAAGACTGCCGCCGTCCAGCACGGTAACGGGAACCAGCCGGCTGGCCTTGGGACTGCC
>JAATFE010000452.1 GCA_015655365.1 Terriglobales bacterium | reverse complement strand
TTGGCGATGCGATCGATAGCCTGCGCATCGTTAAGAAAGTTCTGTCCGAGCTTCGGTTTGGTAGGCATGGGCTTCTTTGATGGTAGATGAATCCTGCCATTCAGGCTCGGCTGGCTGGCTCCGCCCCCTGCATCCCGTAGTAGACTTGCCCTTTGGCCGCGCTTTTTTCTTGGTCCAGACACTTGTTGCGGCGGCCCTGGGAGATTTCTTCATGCACATTGTCTTTGCCGCCTCGGAGTGCGTTCCCTTTGCCAAAACCGGCGGTCTCGCTGACGTAGTGGGTGCTCTGCCCCCGCAGTTGGTCAAGCTTGGTCACCAGATCACCGTCTATTTGCCCCTCTACGCCTCCGCCCGCCGCCATCTTCCAGACGAGCTGAAATACGCCGTCCGCTCCATCACCATCCCCTTCCGCTACTACAACCGGTTCGCCGGAATCGTCGATGGAGGTACCCGAGACGGGGTGAAGTATTACTTCGTAGACTGCCCGGAGCTCTTTGATAGAGCGGCACTTTACGGAACCAAGACGGGCGACTTCCCCGACAACGCCGAGCGCTTCGCTCTCTATTGCCGGGCCGTGCTCGAAGCCACCAAGCAGCTAGGCGTTCCTCAGGTCTTTCATGTCCACGACTGGCAGGCGGCGCTCATTCCCATCTACCTGCGCACCGTCTATAACCTCGACCCGGTCTTCGCCAACTGCGGCGTGGCCCTTACGATCCATAACGCCGGCTACCAGGGAGCCTTTCCGCCCGCCACCACCGAGCAGTTGCTCTTCCCCTGGGACGTCTTCACCATGGACAAGGTCGAGCAGTTCAACGACTTCAACTTCCTCAAGGGTGGCCTCGTCTTTTCCGACATCCTCACCACCGTCAGCCGTAAATATGCCGAGGAGATTCAGACTCTGGAGTTCGGCGAGCGTCTCGACGGTGTACTCCTCAAGCGCGCGGCGGATCTGCGTGGCATCCTCAACGGCGTGGACTATACCCAGTGGGACCCGGCCACCGACGGCAACCTGGCGGCGCACTACACCCCGGCAGCTCTCGCCGGTAAGCATGAGTGCCGCGCCGACCTCCTTCATGCTTTTGGCCTGAAGAACGTGGCCGATTCAACGCCGGTCCTCGGCATTGTCTCCCGTTTCGCCATCCAAAAGGGCTTCGACCTGCTGGCCGAGATCTCCGGCCAACTGGCCGAGCGGAATGTTGTTGTCGTGGCTCTTGGCTCGGGCGAGCCAGTCTACGAGAATTTCTTTCGCGGATGGGCTTTCCGCAACCAAAACAGCGTCTCCGTCCAAGTCCGTTACGACGACGCCCTCGCCCACAAAATCGAGGCCGGTTCCGACATCTTCCTGATGCCTTCGCGCTACGAGCCCTGCGGCCTCAACCAGATCTACTCGCTCAAGTACGGCACCGTTCCCGTGGTCCGCGCCACCGGCGGCCTCGACGACACCATCGAAGAGTGGGATGCGGACTTGAGCACTGGCACCGGCTTCAAATTCGAGGGCTATCGCGCTCCAGAGTTTCTGGCCGCCATCGATCGCGCTCTCGCGGCCTTTGAGGACAAGGCCGCCTGGAAGCAACTCATGCTCAATGGCATGGGTCAAAGCTACAGTTGGGAGCATCCCGCCAAAGAATACGCCGCAGTCTATGAGGAAGTAGCGTTGCGTCGGGCCTGACCACCTGCGGTGGGGGCTGACCGCCTGCGCCGGGCAAGATCGGACAGAGGGAACAAGGGCCTTCAGTCCCCTGAACGCTGGGGAACCTTCGCATAAGCCTACACAACCAACGCGGGTTGGCGGAGTTGAATTTTGCCCCCAACCTCGTCCCTACTTGCTTTTGTCGCGCGCTTCCCTGACAAAGTCGTGAGAGGCCTGGATATGGGCCGCTTGCTTCGACAAAAGCTCGTGCACCGGGGACGGGAGCTTGCCCTTCAGCGCCTCTGCGTACGCCTTCACCGCCGCGTCCTCTGCCTTCTCCGCGGTTTCAAGAATGGTGTGTTCGCTGGCGCCTAGCGCCGCCTTCAGATCGCCCCACGCGCGGCGAAGCGTTCCGCCTACCGTCCCGCTTTCCTTGATGTCGTGAACGCCTTCCTGGTGAAGGACCTCTTCCAGATCGCCGCGGAACTCGGCCCGCGTCAAAGATTCCGCCAGGAAAAATTCCCTGAGGCTTTCGTTTTTCAACTGCTCGCCGGTTTTCTGAAATCCCTCTTGACCGTCAATCAGGCTATCGATGACCGAGGTGATGGTTTCTTCCACTTCGTGTAGCGTTTTGGATGGATTGGGCATATTGAATTCCTTTGGGTGCTGCTGTGAATGGGCATGGGGGAAGTGCGGGCAAGGTCCGGCGACTGAATTGCGATTCTCCTTCGCCACCGGCAAGGTGAGAGAAATCGCGAAAACCCGACGCCCCTGACCCGCTGTCGAACGACACACCCGCGCGAGCAGGCCATGTGTTCCATCTGTATAGAGGCGGGAAAAGGGGCTGCGGTTGCTTGGGGCGGTTCAGGCGGCGCGGGGGGTGAGCTTGATTCCGAGGGCCTTCATCACGCCGAGAAACGTGGAGAGCCTGGGATCGCCGGTGGGGGAAAGCGCTTTGTAGAGAGCTTCGCGCGTGACCCCGGCCTGGCTGGCAAGCTGGGTCATTCCGATGGCGCGCGCAATATCGCCCAGAGCGGCTGCGATCAGAGCCGGGTCGCCGTCGTCGAAGGTGGCTTCGAGATAGGCGGCAATCGACTCGGGGCTGTCGAGATACTCCGAGGGGTCCCAGAGAGTTGTCTTAAGCGCCATCGTGAGCCTCCTTGGCAAGCTGTTTTGCTTTGGCAATATCCGCGCGAGAGGCGGCGGATACGGATTTGGATGCGAGCCCGGGCCTTCTCATCTCGCAGTTTGCGAAGCCAGTTGGAGAAGATTTCGGTCTGACGAACCTCGATCGCGCGTTAACTATACTTCACAGATTGGCTTTGTTCAAAGGTATTGTCGATCTCTTAGCTGTGAGAAAGAGCAAGTGAACTCCTGTGGCATGCCCTTCCAAGAGGAAATCGCTCGAACCTCAATCTCACCCTGCCGTCTGCGTCTCGTGGAAATGCCGCCAAATGCCTTCCGCGGTCTTGCGCGGCACAACGGCAGCCAGCGACTCCGCGGTAGCTTGCTGCACGTCGCGCAAGCTGCCGAAGTGGGTCAGCAAGCGCTGCCGCGTCTGCGCGCCCACGCCGGGAATGGTCAGCAACTCCGAGTCGCGGTCTCGCATGGCTCTACGCTGGCGATGGTAGCCGATGGCGAACCTGTGGCTCTCGTCGCGGATCAATTGCACCAAGTGCAGCACCGGAGAGCGGCGGTCCAGCACCACCGGTTCGTCCTCGTTGCCGTAGAGGTAGATGATCTCTTCCTTTTTGGCGATGGAGGCGAGCGGTTGCGTGGTCAGGCCCAGCGACTCCAGGGCATCGGCGGCGGCGTGCAACTGGCCCAGGCCGCC
>JAATFE010000393.1 GCA_015655365.1 Terriglobales bacterium | reverse complement strand
ATTGCCCGGCTGCTCTCGACCAATATGACGCTGATGCTGCGCCCCGAGGTCTGGCAGCAGATGTACTCCGCCTCGTCCATGGGCGCATACCTGCCCACCGGCGACCCCACGCTGACCCCGCGCTGGCTGCTGATGATGGCCGGGGGCCTGTTCATCGGCGGGCTGTGGCTGATGTATCTCTCCGGCAAGAGCACCTTCACTGCGGACGAAAAGCGATTCCTCGCCGGCCTGGGCGGCAAATTGGCGGCAGGCTTCGGCGTGATTTATCTGGCAGCCGGAATATGGGCGGCCAGCGTGCAGCCGGATGTGGTCAAGGCCGGACTGCACACCGACGCGCTCTACAAATTCGCCGGTTTTGCCGGATACGGCTGGCTGGCCCTTGCCGGGGTCGCCATCCTGCTCGGCTTGATCGCCGGCTTCGGCAAGATCGCCGCTTCCTGGCTGGGATGGGTCGCGGTCCTGGTTGCCGTGCTGACCGAGATTACCTTCACCGTCTACCGCGACGGCGTGCGCGACCTGACCCTGCTCAGCAAGGGCTACAACGTCTGGGATCGGGCCGTGGTCACCAACTGGGGCGTGGTGGGGCTGTTCCTGGTCCTTTTCGTGGCCGGGTTGGGCGTGGTCGCCTGGCTCGTCTCCGTCATGGCGCGCGCAACCAAAGTGATGGAGGGCGCGGCCTGATCGCCGCGTAAAGATTCCCATGACCGAAGACACGAAACTCGAGCAGATCGTCCCGGCCCCCCCGGAGCGCGGCGAAGTGGCGACCCGCCGCTTCTTTCTGGCCGCGGCCGGCGCGGCGGGCCTGTGCTACGCGGGCGCCCTGGCCTATCCAATCTACCGCTATCTGGCCTCGCCGGAAGAGATGGCGATGAACGCCACCGCCGTCACCGAAGTCACGCTCAAAGACGCGCAGAAGCTGCCCGCGGGGTCCGTGCTGATGTTCAAGTTCGGCTCGGCCCCCGCCATGCTGATCCACCACACGGACGGCCGCTGGGTAGCCATGACCGCGGTGTGCACGCATTTGGGCTGCACGGTGCAATACGAGCCGCAGGCCGACCGCATCCACTGCGCCTGCCATGGCGGCGTCTATGATTCTTATAGCGGCGCCAATGTCAGCGGTCCGCCGCCTAAACCGCTCAAGCTTTACAAAGCGTCCGTCAACGAAACGGGCGTCGAAGTTTCGCGAACATAGACATCCACACAGAACGAATCAAGTTCTCTCAACTAAAAGGAGTAATTGTTCATGGGAATCCTCGATCTCTTTAGCCTCAAAGGTAAAAACGCGTTGGTTACAGGATCCGGACAGGGTCTCGGATCCGGCATGGCAATCGCATTTGCACAGGCAGGCGCGAACGTCACCCTGCATAGTTATGACAAGGTATTGGACTCGACCATCGAAGAAATTAAAAAGACCGGCGTCAAGTTCATCTGCCGCTCCGGCGATGTGTGCGATCAGGCGATCGGCCACATGCTGGTCGACGACACCATCAAGGAATTCGGCTCCATCGACATCCTGGTCAACAACGCCGGCACCATCCGCCGCGCCCCCGCCGCCGAGCACTCCGAAGCGTTCTGGAACACCGTCATCGACACCAACCTCAACTCCGTTTGGTTCCTCAGCCAGTACGCGGGCAACAAGATGCTGGCGCAGGGCCACGGCAAGATCATCAACACCTGCTCTCTGCTTTCCTTCCAGGGCGGCATCAACGTTCCCGGATATGCCGCGGCCAAGGGCGCAGTTGCGCAGTTGACCAAGGCATTGGCCAATGAGTGGACCGCCAAGGGCATCAACGTCAACGCCATCGCTCCCGGCTACATGGCCACGGACAACACCACGGCTCTGCGGGCCGATGCCGATCGCTCCAAGGCGATTCTGGACCGGATTCCCGCCGGACGCTGGGGCCTGCCTTCGGATTTGGCCGGCACGGCGGTCTTTCTTGCCTCCGATGCGAGCAACTATGTCAGCGGCCACATTCTGGTCGTCGACGGCGGATGGCTCTGCCGCTAGGTCTTT
>JAATFE010000167.1 GCA_015655365.1 Terriglobales bacterium | reverse complement strand
GCCCTGCTGGACCTGATCCGGAAACTGGTGCGGGCGGAGTCGCCTTCCGACGACAAAGCCGCCGTGGATGGCTGCGTGGCGCTGGTGGCGGAACGAGCGAAGGCGTTGGGCGGGCGGGTGAAGCTGCACCGGCAGCGCGGTTATGGAGACGTGCTGGAGGCGCGGTTTGGACCGAAGTCAAAGAGCGGGGCGGCGGGGCGGACCCTGCTGCTGGGGCATCTGGACACAGTTTGGCCGCTGGGCACGCTGAAGACTATGCCCTGCAAGCTGAGCGAAGGACGGCTGTGGGGGCCGGGAACGCTGGACATGAAGGCCGGTGTGGCGATGGCCCTGACCGCCCTTGAAATGCTGACGGAAGCCGGATTGCTGGAGCGGGAGATTGTGCTGCTGCTGACCAGCGAGGAGGAAGTGGGCAGCCCGGTCTCGCAGCCCATCACCGAGCGGCTGGCGGCGGAGTGCGGAGCCGTTTATGTGCTGGAACCGGCGCAGGGGCTGGCGTATAAAACCGTGCGCAAGGGCACCGGCTTGTGGCGGATTGCGGTGAAAGGCGTAGCAGCACACGCCGGCGTGGACTTCGAGAAGGGATCGAGCGCCATCCGCGAACTGACCCGGGTGGTGGAAACGATAAGCGGCTGGACCGATCTGAAGCGAGGCTTGACGGTGAACGTGGGCGTGGTGGGCGGCGGGTCAAAGAGCAACGTGATTGCCGCCGAAGCCTGGGCGGAGGTCGATGTTCGGATCGTCCGCAAGGGCGATGGGGCGCGCATGGAGCGAAAGTTTGCCGGGCTGAAGGCGAAAGACAAAGGCTGTACGCTAAGCGTGGCCGGCGGAATGAACCGACCGCCGATGGAGCGCAAACGCGGCGGCGTAAAGCTCTACCGGCAGGCACGGGAACTGGCCGCAGAGCTGGGTTTTGAGCTGAAGGAAGCGGCAACGGGCGGAGCCTCGGACGGCAACTTCACCGCGGCGCTGGGGATTCCCACGCTGGACGGCATGGGGGCGGTGGGGGAAGGCGCCCACGCTGCTCATGAGTCGATTGTGGTGGAGCACCTTGCGCCCAGGACGGCGCTGCTGGCGGGATTGCTGGCGGGATAGTCGCCGCCAAGCTCAACCGCTCGAATTGACCGGGATCTAGGCGCGAGTTCCCGTGCTGCCGACCGGCTCGGCCGGGGTCACATGCAACAGAAACTGCTCATGGCCCACCACCCGCAGGGGGCTGCCCGCGGGGACCGGCTCGCTGGCTACAGCGCGCCAGATTTCGCCCTCCACCAGCACATGGCCTTCGGGCGCAAGCGGCTCCATGGCCGTGGCGCGACTGCCCACCATGGCGTCCGCGCCCAGGCGCGTCTTCATGCGGCGCGAACGGACTGCCAGGCGCACCAGGAAGACCGTAATCGCTCCAAAGGCCGCGCTGACGGAAAGAGCGACCAAGGGGTGAACGCTCATCTCGGGAACCGGCGCGGCCACCAGGGTGAGGGTTCCAAAGGTGAGGCATACGATGCCGGCAATGGCCAACGCACCGTGGCCGCCGAACTTGGCTTCCAGCAGCAGCAACGCCAGGGCCGCTACCAGGAGCATCACCGCCGTGTAGCGGATGGGCAGCAGGTTCAGCGCAAAGACCGCCAGCAACACCATCAGCGTGCCCAGCGCGCCGGGAACGATGGTGCCGGGGGTATTGAATTCCAGATAGATGAGCAGCGCGCCCCCCACCAGGAACAGCAAGGCGATGTTGGGGTTGACCAGCCAGCCCAGCAGTTGCTCGCGCAGGGTAGACTGCAACAACGCGATGCGCGCGCCCTTGAGGTGGAGCACCAGTTTCGCCCCGTCCATGCGGGTGATGGTGCGGCCGTCGAGCGAATCCAACAGTTGCGCATCGCTGGAGGCGGTCAGGTCAATCAGATTTTGGGCCAGGGCCTCTTCGGCGGTGTAGGAGTGCGAGGACTGAACCGCGGCAGCGGCAGCCTCGGCATTGCGGTTGCGGCGCGTGACATAGGAGCGGAGAAAGGCCTCGGCGTCGTTCTCGATCTTCTGGGTCATGGTGGCGTCGGGCTGGCCGCCAAACTCCAACACCGGGTGAGCCGCTCCGGCATTGGTGCCGGGAGCCATGGCGGCGATGTCGGCCGATTCGAGGAGGAAGAAGCCGGCCGAGCCAGCGCGTGCGCCTGCGGGAGAGACATAGACGATGATCGGAACCCGCGAGCCAAGAATGGCGCCAGCCATGGCGCGGGTGGAGTCGAGCAGGCCGCCGGGGGTGTCGAGTTCGACAATGAGCGCCTGTGCTCCGTCGGCGTTGGCACGGGCAATGGCGCGGTCGAGTTCGGAGGCGGTGACGGGCTGAATGGTGTCGGAGAGAACCAACTTTTCGACGAGCGGCTGCTGGGCGAAGGCCGGAGAAACGAGTCCGAAGGCCGCAAAAAGAACTGCCGCTGCCAAGGCGACTACGAACCTGTGTGTGCGCTCAACCATGGCTTGCTCCTTCGGTGCCTTGCCGCTACAGCGGTTCTCCAATTGCTGTATACCGAAGCCAGAGCAGCCAAGTGGATTTTTCCTCAAGAAAAAGCCACCTTGCACAATTCTGGCAAGTGCACATTAATTGAAGAACCGCTCTAAGAACCGAGATCACTTTACCTCTTTTGCGCGCCTTTGGTCTCGATTTGCTGGGTCAGATCCTGGGCTGGTTTGCTTTTGGGATCCAGTTGCAGGGCTTTGGCGGCTTCGCTGGCGGCATCGGCCTGGTGACCGGCAACAAGATCCAATCGGCCCAGCACCAGATACGCATCGGCGGTGGGTTCCAGTTCCAGGGCCGTGCGGGCCTCTCTGCGTGC
>JAATFE010000042.1 GCA_015655365.1 Terriglobales bacterium | reverse complement strand
TCTACCTGTTCTGCGCCGATGTTCTCGCTCATGCCGGGTAGTCCAGGGCTTCCGGAATCATGATTTTGCCAACTGTTTCCGCGGCGCGGTCCTTGGCCAGCCGCGAGCCGCTCAGGCAGGCGGTCAGCTTATTTTGCAGGCGAAGGAACTCGCTTGCACTGGCGCAACCGGCGCACGGGCCAGCCTTCAGCGGATGGCTGCCGTCGGCTCCGAGCACATCGACGGCCATGGTGCTGATGCCGGGCATGGTCTCCTCGAATGCCTCCAACTCGCTGGCCAGGAAGCAGTCGCGGTGTGCCTCGTCGTCCCAGGCCGGGTGGCTGTTATAGCCGAAGACCAGTTCGGCGCAGATTTTGGAAACTTCGCCGGCGGCCGAGGCTGCCTGGACGTGGCACAGGTCGCTGAGGAACTGGACGGTTCCCGTGAGGCCCTCGGCGGCCACGGCGTCGTCTCCACCGCGTGCTGCAAGCTCCAGCACATCGAGGATCTGGCAGCGCGAGGCGAGCAGCCACGACAGCGCATCGGCCATCGCAAAGGTCACGCCCTGGCGCTGGCCGTGATAGAGCTTGCCGCCGTTCGGGTCGGTCGCGTTCTGCAAATAACTAAAGGTCCAGGCCCACATCTTCATTGCGGAAGCGAGCGTACACGCGCCGGTTGCGGGGTTCTCCGAAGCAATTTGCCGCATCTCGGCGATCCAGGCGCGGAACTGCGCCAGGAAGACCTCGCTGGTCATGGTGATCGTCAACTGCCGCCGCTGAACGGCCTCGGGCCCCTCGTAGGTGGCTTCCAACTGCGCATCCATCCACTTGTTGCCGATGTAGCCGGGGCAATCCTCGGTGATGCCGTAGCCGCCCATCAGGCTGACCGCCTCGCGCATCATGTTGGCGCCGTTGCCCGTATTCCACAACTTGGTCGCCGGGCAAATCACGTTGGCTTCGGCATCCATCAGCACATACTGCACCAGCGGGTCGGCTTCGAGTTCCACGCGCCGCGCATCGCCGGGCTGAAGAGACAAAAGCTCAATCGCCTTCTGCTCGCTCTCGCGCAGCGCCTTCATTTCGGCGCGCCCGCCCTGGATGCCTTTCTCTTTCAGAATCGCCGTCTTCTGTTTCTCCACCGGGTCCATTGCGTCGAAGAGACGGGCGGCGGTGAAGCCCAAAGACGTGGCCGCTTCGCCCGTGGCCCAAACGCCCACCAGCCGGTGCAGCGCATCTTCGCGCTGCTGGATGCCCTGTTCATAGCGGGCCGAGCCGGGGTTCAAGCCTTCGGCGCCGCGGAAGCGCTGGCGCTGGTAGCGGATGACCGGCTCCACCGCGGAAAGCAGCTTGGCTGCGGTCATCAGGCCCACCGGCACGCGGGTGCGGCGGAAGACCGCCTCGATGATTTCGCCGTGGTTGAAGTTGGGAACAATTACCCCATCCTTCACCGTGTAGCCGCCCACAATGCGGCTGGCCGGAACCTTCAGGTTGAAGATCGGGTCGCCCGTGGACGAAAGCTGGTGAACCAGCTTCTTGGTCGGCGTTCCAGGGTCGTAGATGCCCTCGTCGCCCTTTTCCAGAATCACCACGCAACTGCCCTTGATGCGCGGGTCGTCGGAGATCACAGCGGCGGTCACAAAGTCAGCAAAGGCAATGTTGGTGATGAAGCGGCCGCGCTTGTCCACTTGCAGCCAGGGTTCTTCGCCGTCTGCCCACTCGGCCACGCGCATCTTTCCGCTCAACATGCCGGTTTCCACGCCCACATAGGGAATCGGCTCGGTCAGCGCGAAGGCTCCGCGCCACGGCTTGCGATCTTCGCCGGGCTGCGGTGGTGCGGAAAGGCTCTTGTAACGGGTGACCTGTTCCTGGGTGCCGCGCTCGTGAATGGGCGACAAAGCCAGAAAGCTGGCCAAACTCGCGGTGGCGGCGCCGCCGTCTACCCAGGCCAGCTCAAACGCGGCCAGGCCCAGCGCCAGGTTTTTGGGGCCGGCGATAAAGCCGCCCTCTTCCGGTTCCATGAAGGCCGCGGTGATGCCGGCGCGATCGAAGGCCTCCATCATCTCGCTCTTGGCCTGGGTCCACTCGTGGGTGTTGCGTTC
>JAATFE010000118.1 GCA_015655365.1 Terriglobales bacterium | reverse complement strand
CACCGCGCGCCAGCCGTTGGCGTCGTTCACATAGCTCTGCATGTCTTCGCCAGCCAGGTTCACGCGCACGCCTACCTGCTTATGGCCGCCGAACAAAGACCCCATGTCGACTGCGCCGAAGCTGCTGCCGCGGTGATCGGTAGCCAGGTCCACAGCCTTTACCGCCGCGGACCGCTTGGTCACGTAGTCGATCAGGCCGCCGGCCGAGGCCACTCCGCTCTCCAGCCCGGCAATGCCCTTGAGCAATTCCACGCGCTCCTTGTTTTCGAGCGGCACATCCTGCTCGCCGGCAACGGTCATGCCGTTGATTTGCAGCCCCGTGGCCAGGTCGATGGGAAATCCGCGAATTTCGAAGTCGCCATAGTAGCCCACCGGCGCATAGTCCTCGCCGATGGAGGCGTCGTTCTTCACCACGTCGGAGAGCACGCGTGCGCCCTGATCGTCGAGCAATTGGCGCGTCACCACGGTGGCCGAAAGGGGCATCTCTTGCAGCGTCGCGCCGTCCAGGCTGCCCACCGCGACGGTGTCGGGCAGATAGTTGTCCTTCAGCTCGTCGTGGACCACAACCGTGGTGGTCACGCGCGGCAAGGTCTGCGCCGTTGGGGCGGCAGACGTATTGCCGACAGACATCGCGCTTTGCGCCCAGGCGACAGGAGCAGCGGCTAGGCAGCAGAACAAGGCCAAAACGACCCAGGCAGAACGAGACTGCTGGTTCTTTACGGAAGACCGATCGGATGAATGGGCAGAGGCGGTAGCAAAATTGGACATGAATTCCCCTTGTTTCCAACTGGCAAAACAGGAGAACTCACGCTGTGATTCGAAGAGGAAGGCCGTTCGGCTTCGAAAACTTCCCACGCCGGTATTATCCGGATCGGGTTCTAGGGTATCTCTCAGCCCCACATCGTGGAGCACCCCTGTTTCAATAATCAGATTGAAACACTCTCGGCCATGGATTGCAAATGGCGCCGCTTGGCGAAGCGCATTTGTGTGGTGGCGAGTGCGTAGCGCAAAAAAGCCTCGACGCTGCCCAATTGGGCGCGATGGGCAGGGAGAGCATCGACGCAAGCGGCTCTCCCGCTGGCGGGGAGTTTCAAGCGCCGTGTTGGTGTGGCGTTTACTGTCGCTCCGGCGGCCGGTCTCTGCCGCGGAGCTCCTTCCTTACTTGTCGGCCGCGGGCGAGACGGAGATATCGCGCAGGCAAGTCTGATTGGCGTCGTAAACGTCCTTCGCCATCGCCACCTGCCACAATGTCCGGTTGCTGTCGTCCGTGCCAACCATCCTCGCCGTCGGAACACTCTTTGCGGGATCGATGACCACGGTGACGTTTTCAAGGCGCGGCGTATCGCTATCCGTTTTCCCGCTTGGAAGCAGATAGCCGAAGCTGACGCGCTGGACAGCTCCGCCCAACTTGGTCCACAGGAAATACTCACAGCGCTTTTCGTCGCGCTGCAAGGGATAAACAGGGATCTTGGTCAATGTGTATTCAGGCCCCAGAATGGTTGGAGCCGCTGCGGACGCCGGAACCAGGCCGCCGACAAAAATGAGAGAAGTGAACAAGAGGAAAATACCGAGAAATCTGGCATTCATGGACCTTACGCCTCCAACTGTTTTCACGCTGGCATGATACGCCAATTAAAACACCTTCATCCTGCGAGGCGAAAAATGCCATTCCCCGACGGTTGATCCTGGGGCGAGCGGCGCGATCTCGTTGAATCGTTGCCGACTGCACCCGCTCAGCTCCGGTGGGGACAGTTTTTCGTATTCAGGCACTCGTCGGCCACGCGCAGGCGCTCGACCGGGTGTCCCCCCACCAGATGCTCCTCGACGATGGCTACGGCATCCTCGGGCCTGACGTTGCCGTACCAGACCGCTTCCGGGTAGACAACCACCATGGGACCATGTTCACACTGATCCAGGCAGCCGGCTTTGTTGATGCGCACCTTGCCGGAGAGTCCGGCGGCCTTGGCAAGCTGCTGGAGTTGGACGAATAAGTCGCTGTGTCCATTGGCGGTGCAGGACGGCCGGAGCGCACCCTCGGGCCGGGTATTGTGGCAGACAAAGACGTGGTGTTCGAATGCGGGCAAGCTGCGATCCCCCCTCTATCCAGAGTAAGGCCCCCAACCCCCTGCGTGCGAGGTTTCCACATTCCTTGCGCATCCTCCCGGCTGTATCTGCGAAAATGGATGCTTGACTATGAGCACGGAAAACCTACTCTCGCTAAAAGACGATATGGTGGCCTTTATTGAAGGCCACGGCCTGCACCGCGTCCCCGGATACGTCACCGAGGACATTCCCTCCATCGTTTGGGACGGACAGGGTAACCCTGACGCATGGAAAGACTTTGTGGAGATGGCCAAGCACGCTGGCGCTCCCTTTGTCACCTTCAGCGAAATGGCGCTGGAGCGCGAAGAACTGGACGAATTGGTGGACGAAGCCGGAGAGATGAACTTCCCCGACGAAGAAGCCACAGAACTGGTCGAGGCCCAATGGCTGCGCAAGTATGCCGGCATGCTGGGCTACATCCAACTGGGCTTTGTCTATCAGGGACTGGTTTTCATCCACGAAACCACCACCGAATGGTACGAGCGCTACCAGGCTCTGCTCGAAGACATCGAGAGCTTCCAGGACATTGTGATCGACGACGCCCATCATCACGATCACGATGAGGACGAGTAAGCTGGGTGAGCATTTCTAGCCTGGCAGTTCCTTCCGGTCCGGCTTG
>JAATFE010000386.1 GCA_015655365.1 Terriglobales bacterium | reverse complement strand
TTGTCGTAGGAACCGATCTCGACCGAGCCGTTGATCTCCCAGTTGTTCGTGGGGCGGTAGGCCGCGCCCAGGATGCCGGTGTTCTCGTGGATCGTGGTCGTTCCGCACTCGGCAACCAGGCTGCCGGGGACGGGATCGGTGCACTCGACGACCGCACCGCCGTGAACAGAACCACCCTCGGCAATGCTGTGCATCTGGTAGCGATAGGTAAGCGACACCGTGGCGCGGTCCGAAACATCCCATGTCCCGGTCAGATTATTGGTAACCAACTTTTGGCCGAAGTAGCCGGCGTTGGTGGCCGGAGCGCTGCCAACCGCGGGGGTGCCTTCGAAGCCTGGGGGCGTACCCGCGGCCAGACGCCCCGCGTAGGTAATGGTTTGATTGGGCGCGCCTGTCGTGGCAAGAGCCGTCACGCTCGTAAGGGCGGCTGTTCCCGGCTGTTGAACGTTCGAGAAACTGATCTGCTCAGCCACGCTGAACTTCTTTGCCGCCTGCCAGGTGAGGCCGTAGTCGGCGGCGAACACCTTCCGCTTGGCAGTCGCGTTGCCCTGGTAAGCGATGGAGCGAAGCGCCCCCGCCGTTCCACTCGTGACGTGGGTCAGGCCATTGAAGAACTCCTGGTAGTTCGGCATATTCATGTTCGCGCTGGTATAGCGGACATTGCCGTTCATCGAGACGTTCCTGATGCTCGTACTCTGCAAGCGGAAGGTTTCGGTGGGTGTAAGAATGCGCGTCGGCTGGAAACGCTGGTAGCTGCTCACCACGGCGCAGGCCGGATCGATGACCGGCAGACCGCCGGGAGTTTGCGGCGCGTTCAAAACGATGGCCGCGTTGATCGCGCTGCCCGTATTGCAGACACTACTGGCGGCAAATGCACCCGAGGTGGTGCTGTAGCCGTAAGGCAACATGCTGTCAAAGCTCACGAACGGAACAACCCGAGTGCCATCCGCTTCCTGAAAGATGTAGGACTGTGGGGCCAGGGTGAAGTAGGAGTCGGCCTTGTAGTGGTTCACCTGCTCTTCGAAGGTCAGCTTGGTGCCCGCGATGGGCTTCCAATCGATCGCACCCAGGAAATCGTCGGTGCTGTTGCGCTGAAACTCCTGGAGCACCAGGGAAGACGACAAAGCGCCCTGGTAGCCGCTCGGCGAGAGGCTCGGTCCCTGGAAGATGTTCTGCGAGTAGCCGGCGCGGAAGGATACCTTCGACAGTGGAAGCAGGGTCGCGTTGGTGTCCGTCATGCGGCGCACGGTGTTGAACATCTCGGGAGACTGCTGCACCTGCGGCCAGGCGAACTGGGCCGTCGGCGTTGCGGAGGGGCCGATGGGAATCGTCTTTCCGGAGGGAATATTCGGATTGCCGAGCAGATCGTAGTCGAAGTACTGGCGGTCGCGGCGGAAGACGCCGGAAAAGTCGTAGAGTTTGCCCTTCTCAAAATTCAGCCGGGCAAACTGGTTCGGGTTGCCGCCGAATCCGTTGCTGAAAAGCTTAAGGTTATCGACGAGCCCGCCCTTCTTGCCGGGCAGGGCGCGCAACTCGAAGCTCTCGCCCAGCACACGCGGTCCTGATTGCTGATTGACCAGCGTGTCATACATGGCATTGCTTCCGGCGGTGTTGGCGATATGTCCGCCCATGTCCACGACTTCGTGCAGGGAATAGCCGTCAGGAACCGATATGTGCGTTCCTGGGCCAGGCAGGGGGTCGTTCGCCGTTGGATTCTGGGCGGCGGCAACGGTCGCCATCACCAGGAGAGCGGCAACGCCGATGCTGCCGGCGGTACGCTGAATCATTGCTGTTGAGAGCTGTAAATTGGACAGCCGAGAAAACCAGCCTATCTTGGTCATATGAAGCCTCACTCTTAGGAAAAGCAGCATAGCTGACATCAAAATCTCGAACTCGATCTCGTGTGCAACGATGTTGCGGAGCGGAGCCGCGCTGTCCGATGGACAGCGCGGCCCGGCTCGATTACCGGAGGAACGCCGCGTTCATGTTCGAACCATGGATGGACACGTGGCAGTCGACGCACGGCTGGAACGAATTCGATCCGGCGCTTACCCCATGAACCGAACCCTGAGCCACCGGGTTGTGGCACTGGTTGCACAACTGGTTCACATTCGGCATGTTCAGCAGACGGGCGTTCTGAGAGCCGTGCGGAGTGTGGCATCCCACGCACCCCTCGGCCTTGACCGCGGCGTGCTCATAAACGAACGGCCCGCGCGTCTCGGTGTGACACTTGGTGCAGACCGCGTTCTGGTCGGCAGTCGTCTTCACGTTGTTAGCCCCGAAGGTGCCGTGCGGGTCGTGGCAGTCGCTGCACTGGATAAGTCCCTCGTTCACTTTGTGATGGAAGGGCATGTTGAACGCGGACTTGGTGTCGCTGTGGCACTGGAAGCAGAGTGTCGGCTGAGGAGCCTTCAGAAGCGCATCCTCCTTGCTGCCGTGAATGCTGTGGCAGCTTATGCAGCCCACATTGGCCTTGGCATGAGGAGAGCGATCGAAGTTCGGATGCGCTCCCGCGTGGCAGCCCAGGCAGGTCTTGTCCACGTCCTTGGGCGAAGCCTTGGCGGGGTCGAAGATCTTGGTCACGTCGCCGCCGCCTTCAACGTGCGCGCGGCCCGGTCCATGGCAGCCCTCGCACGTGATGCCGGCCTTGCCGTGCATCTCGGCAATCTTGGTGTGTGGATTGGAGCTGAATTTCTTCGCCACTTCTTCGTGGCAGCCGGCGCAGGCTTCGGTGCCGATGAAATCTCCCGGAGCCGCTTCCTTGGCTTGCGCGCCAGTCGATTTGCTTCCCGAAGCTGGTGCTCCGAACGCCGTGGCGCACAGGATCCCCGCACCCAGCATCAACGTCAAACATGCTCGCAGTCCCGGCTTCTTGCCCGGAGCCGCACCGTACGGCGATTGCACTACTGGCCCATCTCTAAGCATTGAAAATACCGCCTTCTTGCTCTGGTGACTTCTTCAGGATGACAACTGTACCATCGAGCGTTTGCCTTGAAGCAAATAACTTTTGAATCTGCAAGATCGGCAAATGGTTCAGTAAACCCTTTGGCGGAAGTTGCCCAGTGTGCGGAGCGTCACTTCCTTCGCTGGATACTACTTTCCTATTCTGCCTGCAAACGGTGATTTATGTCACACATATTTGAAGGCCAATTCGAGCCGTCCGTTTCCTGACACGGAGTGACGCAAGTCAATGGAAGCATTGAGATTGCGAGCACCGCCTCTGAAAAGGCTCTTTTGCTCCGCGCGCGATCCGGCTCATTCCCTGGCTCGAAAGGTGAAAAAATAGCTCTCGCACCTCCTCCGCATGAGATCAGAACGAGGTCTTGAGGGCTGTATAAAACCGAACACCCCCGGGCTGGTTTGCCGTGCGATTTGGCTTTTCTCGGACTGCGGGCGCCCCTACAGCGGTTCTCCAATTGCCGTACACCGAAACCACTGCCGCTGAGTGGCTTTTTCTCAAGAAAAAGCCGCCTTGCACTGGTCCGGTCAGCGCACGTCGATTGGAGAACCGCTCTAGCCTCCTCAAAGCGCAAGTTCCCCCGCAGCCCGCCACGGAAAATGACCGGATAACGTGGTCCGCCTTGACCGCTCATCCGCAAGCCCACAGCGGCTTTGAGCTGCATAGACGTGAGGCCCATCACATCCAGCGCGGGAGCGGCTCGGGCAAACTTTGATGGAGCAAAAGCCTCTTTTTCCGGGAGGCGCAAAGCCTTTTCCTGCCAAATGCAGCAAAGCGGCAAGGTACGGGGATTCAATAAAAGGCAATAGTGCTCTATCGGCATCGGATGGGGCAAGACCATGGCGAACGCAGAGATTGAAGCAGGATCGCAGACGCGGCAAAGGCACATCACTCGGCAAGTTCCTGTGGGGTGTGCGGCTTGCGCCAATCGCCGGCCTGGCTGGTTCTGTTCCCTGGGCAGCTCCGTTCTGGCCGACCTTGAGCTGGCCACCAGCACCATCTCCCTTCCCGCGCAGGCTTCGCTCTTCACCCAGGGCGAAGATGCCCGCTGCCTCTATCTGATCTGCGGCGGCTATCTCAAGCTCACCGCCGGGCACCGCGACGACCGCCAGATGATTGTCCGCGTAGCCGGCCCCGGCTCCATGCTCGGCTTGTACGCGGTTCTTTCCCATGGGATGTACGAGGTTTCCGCCGAGTCGCTGACCAGCGCCCAGTTGCGCCCCGTCGAGCGCGACCGCTTCCTGAGCTTTCTGCGCACCCACAAGGAAGCCCAGATGCGCGCCGTCCAGTGCATCTGCCAGGAGTACCGCTTCGCCCTGCAAGACGCCTGCCGCATCGCGCTCTCCGACACCGTCGCCGGGCGTTTGGGCCGTCTGCTCAACGAGTTGGCCCACCAGATCGGCGAACACCTCAACGGTGGCGGCTTCCGTTTCCCGCTGCTGCTGACCCACGAGGAAATGGCCTCCATGACCTGCACCACCCGCGAAACCGTCACCCGCACCCTGGGCCAGTTCCGCAAGGATGGCTGGATCTCCATCGAGGACTCCCTCGTGACCGTTCACCAGCCGGAACGCCTGCAAGCGCTCCTTTAATCCGGGGCTGTTACCATGCCCTGAGACCCGCTCGCCGTTTCCCGCTACCTTCTGGCCTGCTTTCGGAGTCCAAGGACTATGATCAATTGGGAGTTTATCTGCGCATGACCCGTTCTATCGCCTATATTTCTGCTCTTCTGCTTTCATGCTGTGCTGTTGTCGCCCAAAGCCCGGCCCCTGCCCCGGCTTCCGCGGCAGCCAGGCCAGCGGTCACCTCAGCCGAGAGCCCGGAGATCCGCGAATTCCAGAAGATTGAGGATTCCTGGTCGAACGCCATGAACCAGCGCGACCAGTACGGCCTGGAACTGGTGCTTTCTCCCTTGTTTGTGGACGTTTCCGCCAGCGGCGACATCACCACCCGCAACCAGCAGTTGGCGCAGTTGATCACCGGCGAAGACAAGACCATGCATCTCGATCAGCACGTGATCACCGTGCGCATGTTGGGCGACATTGCGGTGGCCAACGGCACCTACTCTCTGCACCACAAGGTCAATACCACCCAGGTGGATGAAAAAGGCGTCTTTACCCATGTCTTCGAGCGCATGCGCGGCGGCTGGGTGTGCATCAACTCGCAGCGCACCGTGCTTCGCCAGGACTCCCCGAACGTCAAGACCAAGAAGCCGTCCAACGCCGAGCTCCCCTTCCACTTCCCGCTGATCCCCCGAAGCGAAAAAGATAAGTAGTCGAGAGGGCTGCACTACAACATAGCTGTCATTCTGAGCGGAGCGCAGCGGAGTCGAAGAGCCTGCGTTTCGTCTTTCTGCTTAACGGGCAGGCCCCTCCGTATCCTCAATCGAACCAAATCAAATGTGCGCGGTCCGTCTCGCACCCTGGATTCGGATCGACACATGGACCAGGCTCAACGCCGCCGGCGTTACGCCGGGAATGCGGCTGGCCTGCCCAATGGTCACGGGCCGAACCCGCTCCAGTGTTTCCTTCATTTCCCTCGAAAGCCCGCTGATAACCCCATAATCAATCCACTCCGGAATCGCCAGCGCCTCGGCGGCCTTGAGCTTCTCGATGGCTTTCCTCTGCTGCTCCAGATACCCGGCAAACTTGATCTCGGTCTCCACGGCGCGCGCCTCATTGCGCAGCACCGCTGTCCCCATCGTGCCATTTGGGCCGTGGTCCGCAGCCAGTGCCGCGGCCATCTCCTGGAGCAGCGGCTCCTGGGCCAGGGTCTCGTGCATCGCCCGCAGCACCGGCTCGATGGTCACTTCCGGCCGCTTGAGCAGTTGCGCCCAGGTCAGTCCAGCCGTCGCCGTCAACTCGCCAAAACCAGCCGCGGCTAGTTTTTCGCCGTCCACCTTGCCCGTAGTTAAAAGCCGCTCCAGCACAGCCATGCGCGCCTGCTTCTGCTCGTACTCCGCCCAGGCCTCGTCGTCGATCAGCCCCAACCGCCGCCCATGCGGGGTCAGCCGCCGGTCGGCGTTGTCGATGCGCAGATGCAGCCGGAACTCGGCCCGCGAAGTAAACATGCGATACGGCTCGTTGGTGCCCTTCGAGATCAGGTCGTCGACCAGGATGCCGGTATAGCCCTCGGTCCTGTCCATGGTGAAAGGCGGCTCGCCTTTCAGCCACAGCGCTGCATTGATGCCGGCCATGATGCCCTGGCAGGCGGCTTCCTCGTATCCGCTGGTCCCGTTGATCTGGCCGGCCAGATACAGCCCCTCCATGCTTTTCACCTTCAGCGAGCGGTCCAGTTCGGTGGCGTCCACGCTGTCGTACTCGATGGCGTAGCCGGGCCGCAGCATCTCCGCCTGGTCGAGCCCTGGAATGGAGCGCACAATCTGCCACTGCACCTCCATCGGCAGCGAGGTCGACATGCCGTTGACGTAAACCTCGTGGGTATTGAGCCCCTCCGGCTCCA
>JAATFE010000191.1 GCA_015655365.1 Terriglobales bacterium | reverse complement strand
TTTAAGTGCCACTGTGTCCGGTACAGAATGGGGCCCCACCCATCCTGCCTATATGCGAGTTTCCACTGATTCAGATGAGCTCGGCGATTGTGTTTTCGCGCCGCAATAATTGAGCAATAAGCCCTCGTGGCCTAGTATCCCATCGTCTCGCCCTTCCGTCTTGCTGAAGGGCGGGAGGGTACAAATCCAATTTTACAGCCGACCATCAGGAGCTAAGAATCTGGGGGTGGAGAAGATACGCCGAAAAACACCGCGGGCGAAACATTGAACCGGTGACTTAGCCGCGCAATATGATCCCGATTCAGTTGTCGTTTGCCGGAAAGCACCAACGAGACAGTGCTTTCGCTTCCTAACTCCAGAGCGATGTCGCGCTGCGACAGCCCATTCCGCTCCAGCAGGTAGCGAAGCACATCGACAGGCTCGGCCTCTGCAACCGGGTATCGCTCTTGCTCATAGCTCTCCACCAGCAGAGTCATCAACTCGATGGCCTCCTCCTCATCCGCAGTAGGATCTGGCTTCGCGGTCAGTTTGAAGAGCGCCTCAGTGTATACAGCGAGTTCCTCGTCGTTGTGGATGACGCGAGGAGCTCCCCGCCGGATCATTTCGGTTGGATTTGCAAGCGCTGCGCTCATCGTTTCACCCCCTTGTCCCAGTTTGCCCGATTGTCGTACTGCTGGTGGGTCAGAAAGGACCGGATGTAGATGTGACCCGCCGTGGCCCGGTCTTCCTTCTCGCGCGCGTAGTGAATGATCGTGACCAGCCGGTAACGATTCTGGCAAATATTGAAGACCACGTATCCGTCCACATCGTCGGCATCCTTGAAGACCTGCAGCACCTCAACGAAGTTCCGCCACCGCGCCTCGGCAGCGATCCTGTACCAGGCTCGAATCTCCCTGGCTGCGTCCGGATACTGCTCTTCTGCCTCGGCGAGGTGCTTGCGTGTGACAACGTGCATGAAGATCTTTCAGAATTGCGCTGCTCCGGAAAATCGGAGGGATAGTGTGGCTAAGCTCTAAAATACTTTGCAAAATGAAAAGTTGCCAAGGAAAACTTTGCATTTTGCTAAGTTTTTTGATCCTCACCGCAAGGCAAGAAAACTGAAGTTCGAGGTTTTCCAGGTCCCGAAAGCAGGAGAGACCTGGAAAACCACGAACCCTGTGCGAGCGGATAGCGAGCGGTTGGCCCCACCGCAGGTGGTGGTTACTCCTCCTCGTCCTCCACCGGCCGCTTGGCGTTGGCCAAAATCTTTTCGGCCACCAACTGCGGAACGATGTCGTAGTGATCCATCTCCATGCGGTAACTGCCCTTACCCTGAGTCATGGAGGTGAGGATGGTGCCATAAGTCAGCATTTCAGCCATGGGAACCTGGGCGTTGATGACCGTGGTGCGTCCCTTGGACTCCATGCCGCCGACGCGGCCGCGGCGACCATTCAGGTCGCCCATCAGGGCTCCGGCAAACTCGTCAGGGGCCTCGATTTCGACCTTCATCACCGGCTCCAGCAGGCAGGGCTTGCAGGCTTCCATGCACTTGCGGAAGGCCAGGCGACCAGCCATCTTGAACGACATTTCGTTGGAATCCACGTCGTGGTAGCTGCCGTCGTAAACGGTGGCCTTGAAGTCCACCACCGGGTAGCCGGCCAGATAGCCGCGCGCCGCCGACTCCACAATGCCCTTTTCGATGGCAGGAATGAAGTTGCGGGGAACGGCGCCGCCGAAAACTTCGTTGCCGAACTCGAAGCCGCCGCCGCGGGGCAGTGGCTCCATGCGGATTTTGCAGTCGCCGAACTGGCCGTGGCCGCCGGTCTGCTTCTTGTGGCGGCCCTGGGCCTCGGCCTTGGCACGGATGGTTTCGCGATAGGGCACCTTGGGGGCCTTGAGCGTGACTTCGGCGTGATAGCGCTTTTTGAGCCGGCTGACGATGGTTTCAATGTGCGGCTGTCCGGCGCCGGCAATGAGGAACTCGTTGGTCATGGGGTCGCGATAGAAGCGGATCAGCCGGTCCTCTTCCATGAGCTTATGGATGGCAGGGGCCAGCTTGTCTTCGTCGGCGCGGGTCTTGGGCTCGATGGCGTAGGTCATGGCCGGCTCGGGGAACAGAGGTATATCCACCTGCATATCGCCGCCCTTGGCGCCCAGCGTGTCTCCGGTGAGCGTGTCGCGGAGCTTGGCCACGGCACCGATGTCGCCGGCGTGCAGCTCGGGCACCTCGATCCCCTTGCGGCCCTGCATCACGCTGAGGTGCGACATCTTTTCCTGAGTGCGGCGGGTGTAGTTCTCCAGCGTGGCTTCGTTTTTGACGATGCCACTGATGACCTTGAAGAAGGTGACGCGGCCGCTGAAGGGGTCGGTCATGGTCTTGAAAACCACCAGGCCCGCGGGCTCGCTGTCTTCCACCTTGCGGAAGCCAATGCCCAGCCCTGCCTCGACTGCGGAGTCGCCGTTGGTTGCCACGGCCTCCAGCGCCGGAGCGTGGAAAGCGATGGGGGCGCGCTCGACGGGCGAGGGGGCATAGTTCTTGATGAAGTCCAGCAAGTGGTCGTTGGCCATGTTGGCCAAGCCGCTGGAGAAGAGCACCGGGAAGATGCGGTCTTCGCGAATGGCTTCGTGCAGCGCGGCGATGAGATGTTCCTGGGGGATGGTGCCCTTTTCGAAGTACTCCTCCATCAGTTCGTCTTTGCCCTCGGCCACCAACTCGACCAGCGCCTCATGGGCGGCCTTGGCCTGGGCGGCCAGGCTGTTGGGTAGCTCCACGAGCTTGCCGCGGCCATCGCCGTTGGGGGTGTAGGAGTAGGACTCCATGGTCACCAGGTCCACCACGCCGTGGAATCCCTGGGCGTCGGAGATGGGCAACTGCACGGGCACGCACTGACGGCCCCAGCGATCGACAAGGTCCTCGACCAGGGCGCTCAAGCCGCCGCCGCCGCCGGCCTTGGGGTGGTCCATCTGGTTGACGAGCACGATGCGGGGGACGTTGGCCTCTTCGGCAAACTTCCACACCCGCTCGGTCATGGCTTCGACACCGTTCTGCGCGTTGACCAGGATGACCGCCGACTCCACCGGCAGCAGGGCCGCGCGGGCCTCGTGGCTGAACATGTGAAATCCGGGAGTGTCGACAAAATTGATTTTTGCGCCCTGCCACTCGGCAAAGGCGACGGCGTTCTGCATGGTGACGCCGCGGGCTACTTCTTCTTCGTCATAAGCGGTAACGGCGGAGCCATCGGCGACGCGTCCCTGGGTTGGGGTCATTTTCGCGGCATGCAGCAGAGCGGCAATCAAGGTGGTTTTGCCGCTGTGTGCATGCCCCATTACAGCTACGTTGCGGATCTCACTTCCCTGGTACGTTTTCATTGTGTTTCTCCTTGAGAGTGCATGTTCGTGCAAAGAACTGCTCCGGGAAAAGGTCCATTTCCCTCAAACACGGGCGTCCCATCCTGGCCACAATGTTGCGTTTGCGGCGGGGGCAGAAGGGCGTGAAGTTGTTGTGGCGGAGTCTCGCAATGCGAGAACTTGTTGGCGCAGGCTGGGCTGGGCGCAGGAAAGCCGCACGGACGTCCGTGAGGGCGTCAACGTGGCCGAATTGCAGGGCCACAGATCCCGGTCTGCCGTCTTCCTCGTCCATCGTTGGAAGCGTCTCGGGCGGGAGCCGCGCGGATGAATAGAGTATGAATCCGCGAGACGCCTTTTGCTAAGAAGCGGATGCTATCACACGCGGAGTGTTAACGTCCTGTGACTGATGGCACAGGGAGAGATCAGAGAATAAGGATCAGATGTCGTCTGTCGGGCGGGGAGTGCAGCGGAGGAATTAGCTTGCCAAGGCCTCAACTACGGCTTCGGGACGATGGGCAATGACGGTGAGGTAGGCACGCGCGGCGCGGTCGGGACGGCGGCGACCTTGCTCCCAGTCCTGCAGGGCGCGAGGGTCGAGAGCAAAGCGGCGAGCAAACTCCGTACGGCTGAGGCCGGTACTCGCCCGCACGGCGCGTACATCCACATCCAGCGGGAGCGGAAATTCATGCACCGCAGCGGGCTCCGCCTCGCCTTGGGCGATTGCAGCAGCCTCGCGCATGGCCTCGACAAGTTCGTCTGCAACATTCTTCCGCTTCATGGTTTGATCCTCCGCACCCTTGCAGCCGATTTGATTACGGCTGCAAATGCTGCGACCTCTCTTTTTTGCTCCGGTGTTAGATTTGCCTGTTCGTTCTTGCCGTAGAGAAAGATCGCGTAGAGTGGATTCTCCTCATCGAAGAAGTAATAGATCACCCGAACGCCGCCGGATTTTCCTTTACCCTTCGCCGCAAACCGCACCTTGCGCACGCCGCCGGTGCCGGGAATCTCATCTCCCGATTCCGGGTGGAGCGCGAGATAAAAGACCAATTCCTCGCGTTCTTCGACTGAAAGCAGCTTCTCTGCCCGGCGGGCAAAAGCGCTGGTTTCGACGACCGTCAGCATGGGAATGCTCACGAAAAGATTATGCGGCAATGCCGCATAGGAGTCAAGCTGTGCCAAAGATGTTGAGGAATGGAGACGTGTGCTCTCCCAGGTCTCAAAATCGAAACCTGGGGGCACCCAAATTCTATAGCGGAATTGGTTTTAGACGGTTGCGACGGCGGGCAATATGTCTCCGGCATCCACCCACTGGGTGGGGTAGTTGCCGGTGTAGCAGGCGGTGCAGTAGCCCTGCTTCTTCTCGTCCTGGCAGCAGTTCAGCAGACCGTCGAGGGATAAGTAGGACAGGGAATCTGCTTCAATGAACTGCCGGATCTCTTCGACCGACTTATTGGCGGCGATCAGGTCGCGCTTGCTCGGCGTATCCACTCCGTAAAAACACGGCGAGATAGTGGGTGGGCAACTGATGCGCAAGTGAACTTCTTTTGCGCCAGCGCCGCGAACCATGCGCACGATCTTCCGGCTTGTGGTGCCGCGGATGATCGAGTCGTCGATGAGGATGACGCGCTTGCCTTCGAGCAGATTGCGCACCGGGTTGAGCTTGAGGCGGACGCCGAAGTCGCGGACGCGCTGCTCGGGCTCAATAAAGGTGCGGCCTACATAGTGGTTGCGGATGAGGCCGAGACGGAACGGCAGGCCAGCCTGTTCCGCGTAACCGAGCGCCGCGGTAACGCCTGAGTCGGGAACGGGAACTACCACATCGGCGGGGACGGCCGACTCGCGGGCCAACAGGCGGCCCATCTGGTCGCGGCTTTCCTGCTCCCAGCGGCCAAAGATGCGGCTGTCGGGGCGGGCGAAGTAGACATGCTCGAAGATGCAACTCGATTGTGGCGTACCGCTGGAGTACTGGCGGCTGGTGACGCCGTCTTCGGTAACCATGACCAGTTCGCCGGGTAGCACGTCGCGCTCGTATTTGGCGCGAAGCAGGTCGAAGGCGCAGGTTTCGGAAGCGAAGACGATGGTGTCGGGGCCGTCTGCGTTCTTGATCCGGCCCATGGAGAGCGGACGGAAGCCTCGGGGATCGCGGGCGGCAAAAATGCGGTCGCGCGTCATCATCACGATGGAAAACGCGCCCTCGACCTGACGGAGCGAGTCGGCAATCGCATCCACCAGCGTGCCGGCGTGCGAGTGCGCGATGAGCTGGACGATGATTTCGGAGTCGGAGGTGGTCTGGAAGTAGGCGCCGTCGCGCTCCAGGCGCGAGCGCACATTGCCCAGGTTCACCAAATTGCCGTTGTGGGCGATGGCGATGAGACCTTTGACCGAGTCCACGCGGATAGGCTGGGCATTGAGCAGAGCCGAGTCGCCGGTGGTGGAGTAGCGGGTGTGGCCGATAGCCATTTGGCCGGGAAGCTTGGAAAGCACGTCGTCGGTGAAGATCTCCGAGACCAGCCCCATACCCTTGATGTTGGCTAGATGCTGGCCGTCCGCCGTGGCAATACCCGCCGACTCCTGGCCGCGATGCTGCAAGGCATAGAGGGCGAGATAGGCCTGTCGGGCCGCGTCCGGGTGGCCGTGGATGGCGACCACGCCACACTCTTCGCGGAGCTTGGGGTCTTCAACCGGTCGAGAGCATGGGTTTCCCACCCTTTCGCCAGAAAGACCGCGAAAGGATGGGGCACCCGAAGTCTCGGCTAGGACGGCGTTGGTTGCGTCGATTTCTCCCGCGACGCCTTGGAAAAGGAGGCGCCGACTCATGCCAAAACCTCGCCATGCAGGGTAGCTTCAAGAGAATCGGCCCACGGCTTGCGCAGGCTTTCCAGCGAAGCGGAGATCATCGGCTGGCGATAGACGCTGATTTCAAGGCGGTCGCCGCCAGTCGAGCCGATGCGAATCGCAAAGTAGCCGAACTCGTCGGCAAGTTCTTCAATGGCATCCACCTGGGTGGGATGGGCGGTCAGGATCACGGTGGAAGCAGGCTCGGCAAAGAAGCCGAAGAGCGGGTGAACCATGAGCGACTGGTCTTGCTCGACGGTTGCGCCGATGCCCTTGGGGAAGCCGGCATGCG
>JAATFE010000057.1 GCA_015655365.1 Terriglobales bacterium | reverse complement strand
TGGCCTGGTGGGGCTTCGGCATGACCCTGGCCCTCTGCTACATCGTCTTTGTCTACGGCAAATTCCGCGGCAAGGTCGACCTCGAGTCAGCCGGGCATTAACGATCCGGCCCATAAAAATACGACAGGGTGCCCCATCCTTGACCGCGTTTGTGGCGGGCAAGGGTGGAGAAGCACGATGCAAATCTTTTGGGAGGGATCGGTAACAAAAGCATGTAGCTATCGGAGCAATCGAGCGCTGCGAGCGTGCTAGGTCTTTGACTGCACGAATTCGTACCGGCGCCGGGTGCCCCAGGTCTGGGGTCCCCACGGATAGGTTTTCGTCCGTGGGGTGGAGGTCTCGCTTTTGAGACCTGGAATAACCCGACCCTCCCTACTCCACCCCACTCGCCTCGCTCACGGCATAAAAACTCAACGACGCATCTCCCTGTTCCAGCAGCCGCGTCCGTTTCAGGTTTCCATAGCTCTCTTCCAGCCCCACCTTGCGCCGATGCTCGGCAATCACCAGCGCCCCGGCGGCAAGCGTCCCCTTCGTCCCCAGCAGGTTCAACGTCGTCTCGTACTCCTGGGCCGCATCGTAAGGCGGATCGAGAAAAACCAGGTCGAAAGCCGCACCGGTCTTTTCTCCCGCCGTTCCGCGACGCAAATAAGCTCCCACGCCGCCGGGCTGAATGCGGAATCCTGCTACGATTCCCAGCTTGGTCAGGTTGCCGCGCAAAACCGCCAGTGCCGCCGGAGCGCGCTCCACAAAGGTCACACTCCTGGCGCCCCGGCTCAGTGCCTCCATCCCCACGGCGCCCGAACCGGCATATAAATCCAGAAAAGCCGCGCCCCGGATAGAAGGCGTCAGCACGTTAAAAAGAGTCTCCCGCAACCGGTCGCTGGTGGGCCGTGTAGAGAGCCCCGCGGGGGCCGCAAGCGAACGCGAACGGAATGTACCGGCAATGATGCGCATCGCACACCAGCATACCGGACCGCGACCACTTACAATCGACGTATGCGAGGTTGGTCAATTCCGCTGGGCCGCTGGATGGGCGTCGAGTTACGCATCCACGCCTTTTTCCCTTTGCTGGCGATCGTTTGTCTGGGCTTGAGCGCCGCAGACGGCTGGGTGCGCGGCATAGGCCTGTTCCTCGTGCTGGTCGCTGCGGTCGTTGTGCGTGAAACCGCTCGCCTTCTCGTCGCTGCGTGGTTCGGCTTGAGCCTGCGCGCCGTTCTGCTGCTGCCGGTCGGCGGGCTCTTTGCCTACGCTACCCCCGAGAGCCAGGAGAACGCCAACCAGGGCGGCGGACAGTTTGCCATGGCCTTTGCCGGTCCGCTGGCGAACATCGCCACAGGCCTCGTGCTCGCGGCCACCTTCCTCGGTGCGGGCGGCAACATGAATCTGCTCGGCCAGCCGCTCATCGCCTCCGCCTCCCTGCTGCGCAGCATGGTCTGGATGCAGATCTTCATAGGCGTGCTTCACCTGCTCCCCGCTTATCCGCTGGACTGCGGCCGCCTGCTCCGCGGCAGCTTCGCCCGCAAGCACGGCTTCGCTCCCGGCGCTCGCGCCTCTGCCGGCCTGGGCCAAATCCTGGCCCTCACCACCATGGTCGGCGGCATGTTGTTGCACAATCCCTGGCTCATCATCGCCGGCTTCTTCATCATGATTGGCGCGCAGATCGAAGATCAGGGCGTCTTCTTCCAAACAGTGGTCGACACCGTGCAGATGCGCGAGGTCATGCTTACCGACTTCGCCACCCTCTCACCTTCCGACACCCTGGCCGACGCCCTCTACCGCTGCGTCCACTCCTTGCAAGAGGACTTTCCCGTGGTCCGCGGCCCCCAACTTGTCGGCATCGTCTCCCGCCAGCGCATTGTCGATGCCCTGCGCAGCGACGGCAATGGTTATGTGCAGTCGGTCATGTCGCGAGCCTTCCAGGTAGCGCGTCCCGAAGATACGCTCGGCACCACCATCCGCCGCATCACCGCCGGTCGCGGCCTCTCCCTGATTCCCATCACCGAAAGCGGACGCGTCGTCGGCGTGGTCAGCGTGCAAAACTTGATGAGCGCCATGTCTCTGCTCGCCGAGCAGCGCCGCATCGAGCGTCAGGAATCCGGGACCTAGCTCTTTGACTGCATGAAGCGGTACCACGCTGGGTGCCCCAGGTCCCGATTTTGGGACCTGGGAGAGCACGAATCCAAGGTACTATAGCCGTTCCACAATTGCTGTATCCCGAAGCCATTGCTCTCAAGTGGCATTTTCCTCAAGAAAATGGCACCTTGCACGATGAAAATCGGGGCGCGTAGATTGTGGAACCGCTCTAAATCATCCGGTCAGAGACCTAGAGCATTTTCGATTCAAGTGTGAACAAAACTCGGGTGCCCCATCCTTTGTGCGTTCTTTGCACAAAGGGTGGGAAACTGCAGATTCCCATCTGAACTGTAAACACTCAGATTGAAAACGCTCTAGCGGTACCTGCGAACGGAGCCAAGGCATTGCACGAACCTGAAGCATCACCCGATCTCTCTGAATCCGCTCTCGCTCCCGGCCTCTATCTGGTCGCCACCCCCATCGGCAATCTGGGCGACATCACCCTCCGCGCCCTCGACGTTCTCAAGCGCGCCGACCGCATCGCCTGCGAAGACACCCGCCAGACCCAGAAGCTCCTCAACCATTTCCAGATCGCCACCCCCACCATCAGTTGCCACCAGCACAACGAGCGCCAGCGTTCCATCGAGTTGGTTGAAGCGCTCAAGGCCGGCGGACGCATCGCCCTGGTCTCCGACGCCGGCATGACCGGCATCAGCGATCCCGGCGCCTGGCTGGCCGCCGAAGCCATCGCCGCCGGCGTCCCGGTCATTCCCATTCCCGGCGCGAATGCTGGCCTCAGCGCTCTGGTCGCCTCGGGCCTCACCACCGCCGAGTTCCACTTCATCGGTTTTTTGCCGGAAAAGGCCGGAGCCCGGCGCAGCCGCCTTGAAGCCCTGGCCGCCGAAGCCGGCAAAGCGGACTCCGCGCGCACCCTGATTTTTTACGAAGCCCCGCACCGCATTCTCGAAACCCTGGCCGATCTCGAAGCTGTCTGGGGTCCCGCCCTGCGCGTCGTCGTAGCCCGCGAACTGACCAAGATTCACGAGGAATTTCTGCGTGGAACCGTAGTCGAAGCTCGTCAGGATCTGGCCGCCCGCGACCGCGTCCGCGGCGAAATCACCCTGCTGGTCGAGGCCTTGCCCCGCACCGCCGCATCCGGCCAAGAGGGCGCACCGCTCAAGATCTCCGACCGCGTCGCCCTTATCCAAGCCGAGGCCGGCATCGACGAAAAAGAAGCCCTCAAGCGCTTGGCGCGGGAGCTGGGCCAGTCCAAAAGCGATCTCTATCGCGAGTTGCAGCGCGAGCGCGCACGCCACAAGACCGCTTCACGATGAACGCGCGGCCCGGCTTGCTACCGGCCCCTCACAGCGCTTCGATCCGCGATGGTCAGGATCGCGGGAAAGCGCCTCTGAACCTCGTTGAGCAAGTCGAAGCCCGACGGCATACTCAGATCGGTCGGCAGCAGATCGGGAATCTCCTTCCGCAACTCATTCAGTGCGAAGGCCCCGTCTTTAGAGCATTTTCTAATAGGTGTAGAGTGGCTTTGAAAGGGCACAACCGGGGTGCCCTCTGGGTCGCGTGCCGTAGAATGGCCGAAATGATAGGGCTTCACAGGCTGCGGAAAAACACGGGCAAAAGGGCGATGTGCGTCAGGGCACGACTTTAGTCGTGCCGTAAGTACCGCAAAATCAACGTGGGCTTCAGCCCCTGAGGGACGTTTCTCCCCCTACACCATCAGGAGAAATGCTCTAAGTGTTTTTTTCATCAGGAAAACACCTCGCTCGTCCCTCAAAACATCACATAAATTGGAGAACAACCCTAGAACGGCTCCCCGGAGATGCCTTCCATCGGCGGTTGAGCCGCATCGTCTCCCGGAAAGTGGTCGTACAAAACCACGTTCAGCAGCGACCTATGTACCCGGATCTGCCCGTTGTACTCGATAAAACCAAGCTTCCGGAATCGGTTCATGAAGAAACTCACCCGCGACCGCGTGGTGCCGATCATCTCCGCCAGCGTCTCCTGCGAGATCTTGGGGATCGTCGTTTCCTTCGCCCCCGATTCGCCAAGTGAGGCCATCAGCACCAGAATCCGCGCCAGCCGCTTTTCGCTCGAGTTGAAAAGCTGATCCACCAGGTCGGCCTGGATGCGTATACTGCGCGCTAGCAGGAACTTGAGAAACAGGTCCGAAAGTTCGTGCTCCTCGTGCATCGCGCGAATCATCTCGTCCCGCCTGATCTTCAGTGCGCAGCAGACGGTCAGCGCCGTAGCCGACGCCATGCGCTGTCCCTCCGCGGCCGCCAGCGACTCCTCACCCACAAAATCGCCCGCCGCCAGCAGCGTGATCGTCGCTTCTTTGCCAGCCGACGAAACCACCGTAACCCGCACGCTGCCCTTCTGGATGTAGAAGACGGAATCGGCAGCGTCCCCCTGCGCATAAAGGATCTGCTTGGGTGCAAACTGGACGAGCTTGCGCCCCGGCCCGGTACTCGCGAGATAAGCTGCCGCATCAAAGGACGGCTTTTCCGGTTCTTTCATCGGCATTGCCTCCTTCCACACATGACCTTGACGGACGACCGCGACTCAACTTGTGCACTCGTATCCTTCGCATGGTCAAGGTCGAACTTGCCGCTGCCGGTGCAAGACCATCTTGGACCATCGAGGCCGGATCGCGCCGCAAACGGTTCGACCCGCTGCTCATCTGGGGAGAACGATTCCTGCTCCAAACATGCGTCCGGCTTGCGCCTGGGGCTGCGCCGGCAGAGGGGCAATCTGTCTAATTCTGTACGCTTTTTTTAAGATTTGCACATCATTTCTGATGCGCATCCATGCAGGCAAGCGAGAAAGCCGCGCCGTCCATGCTCTCAACCAGCACTGCCTTCCGATAGCATTCCGTTCCGCAAGGCCGGAGTGGAATCTAAAACAAAGACTTTCGACAAAGCCATACCTACTTGGGTCCCGCTTTCGCTTTCGACGGCTTCCCCGCCAGCGCATTTCCCTTACGCGCGCGGCTGCGGCGCTCTTCCTCAAGCTCCCCAATCAAATGTTCGATCTGCGCCCGCTTGCGGTCGCTCAGGTCGACAAAATGGATGCCTACCTGCTGCGGACCGTGGATCGCCTGGATCACGCCGCCCAGCCGAAAGGGCAGCCCGTCGATCTGAAACTCCGTCTCCACCCGCGTATAAATACCCACCAGAAAGCGGCCTTCAGTCCGGATGCGGCAGCCGGTGAGGCTCAGATCCACAATTTGCCCTGGCAGTTCAACGCCCATGTTGATCAAAAAGATCGCGGCCGAGTCGTTCACTTCGTGACGCGGCTCTCCGCGGCGCTCGCGATGCTCAGACTTGCTGGCCGCTTCCGCGGGCCAACCCGGATAGAGGGTCTTCTCCCAAAGAAACTCCTCCGCCCTGGGGCCGGACTGCTCTACTTGCCCAGGCGTCTCATTTTCTTCCTCTTCCTTCATTTCACTCTCTTCCTTGGCTCTTTCTTCTGCGACCTGCTTTGCAACTGCTTCCTTTTCGGCCTGCGCGGCATTCACGGCCTCAACCTCCGAGAGCACCTCGGCAAGATCCTCCGCCGTCGCGAGGACAGGTCCACAAATCGAATCCCCACCAGATACTGGCCATCCGTCCCTATTTGCGATGCCCCGGAACCGGAGATCGATTCCCTTCACCTTGAACGTAACCTCGACGCATACCCGAGGACCCGCACAGAGGTCTCCCTCGTGCGCAGCCTGCACCCACCAGGCTGAAATCCACCACGTTACATTGCATCGTAGAACCGCGGTCCATCAGAAAAATCTGAGCCAACTCATCCACAATCGAGCGGGCGTGAACACGGCGGTTCCGTCCGCCAACAGCAAGAACGCCTTCCTTTTCTTCCACTTCCATGGCTTACTCCGCCGGAATCTCTGAAAGAATCAGTGCCCTCCTGCCGGTTCCCAAGGCCGCGCAGCCGCATCCTGCACCGCTTCGCGTCCCTTTAAACGATCGTACTGATACAGGTCGCTGGTCGTTCCCAGCGATTCGTTATACAGGCTCACAGCCCCGGTCAACTGCTTCAGCTCTTCCCCAAACCGGTGCATCGCCTCCAATTGCCCCGCCGTGGCCGGAAGCTCGAACTTCGACGTCTTGATGAATTTCTGGTAACCGCGGTCCAGCAGCCGAGCCACTTCGCCCTGCACCAGAGCCCCCTGGCGCACAATAAATGCCGACGCCCCATCGTTCGCCGGAGCAGCAACCAGCACCGCCGCCGCGCCGCCCTTGCTCACCAGCATGCCCCCGGCCACCCCGGCAAAAGGCACAACCTCAAAAGAATGTGCGCGGAGCACCTCCAGCGCCTGATCGAAGTTCGGATTCCTGGATTTTCGGGCCATGACGCGTCCTTCTGCGAAGATGCTTGGATATATATCGGCAAAAGCTCCGACAACTCCAATCTCGCATACCCGGAGCACCGCCCGCAATCTTATCTGGTGAGATGGCTTGCGCCTCATCAACCGCTTCGCGCGCCCCGACCGAAAGATTCGCCCAGCC
>JAATFE010000192.1 GCA_015655365.1 Terriglobales bacterium | reverse complement strand
GTTGAGGGCGGCCGAAGCCGGGTCGCACTCGCTGCAAGCGCCGCCTTCACAGACGAGCGCCCCCGACTCGATGCAGGGAGTTGTCATCGACCGACTGTCTAAACGCTAAGGCAGAGCCGTGTTTCTCCTTTCCCGTCTCAAGAAGCTGCTTGTAGAACGCGGTAAGCTGGCCGAGGACCAATTCTCGCGCAAAGTGCTTCAACACCCAGGCGCGCGCGGCCCTGCCCATGCGCCGGCGGCGCTTGGAATCGCGAAGCAAGACTAGCACAGCTTCGCAAATGGCTTCCGGGTAGCCGGGAGGAATGAGCAGCCCGGTGACCTCAGGGACCACGGAGTCGCGGGAACCCGTGGAGACCGTGGTAACGGCCGGAATGCCCGTTGCCGCAGCTTCAAGCACGGCGTTGGGAAAGCCCTCCCGCCAGGTGGGCAAAACCAGCATATCCATGGCACGATAGTAAGGCGCGGGATCCGCTACGAAGCCAGTGCAATGAATGCGTGGATGGTTCAGGATGCGGGTACGCAGATCGCGGGCCAGCGCATCGTCCGAAGCATCGAACCAGCCCACCAGCAGCAGGCGCGCGCGAGGCTCGGCAAGCAGGATGGAATCGAAGGCCTCGATCAGTTCAGGCAGCCCCTTGTCGCGAGTCAATCGCCCCACAAAGCCCAGGATGGGAAGAGCCCGGGAAAGACCTAACTGGGCACGAATGTGGGTCGGCCCCGGCGAGAACCGCTGCGTGTCGACTCCATTGCAACTGCCCTCTGCAAGCAGTTGAAGTTTGGTTGCAGGGGCAATGCCCAAAGCGAGCGCTTTGGCGCGCAAACTGGCGCTGTTGCAGAGCACACGCTGCACACAGCAAGCAGCTACGCGCTCTGCAGCCAGCAAGACGCGGCGCTTGAATCCGCCGGAGGTTTCAAGTTTGAGCCCGCGCAGCAGATAGATCCGCACGGGGACGCCAGCGAGCCGTGCCGCAATCGAGCCCAACAGTCCTGCTTTCGGAGAGCTGAACTCGGTGAGATCGGGCTTGAGCCTGCGGAGAAGGAAGCAAAGGCGCAACAGCGAGAGGATATCGGCAAGCGGCGCAATGCCCCGCCGCATGGAGATGGCAATTGCGTCCACTTCTTCGCTGGCAGCGGTGCGATAGAGCAGTTCGCCAGGGCTCGAAACAAGGGTGACATGGAAGCCCGCTTCGCGCAGGGCACGCAATCGCCCGATGAGACCAAGGCAGGTTTGTGGATGGGTAATGCCGACCACAATGTGCGGTTGGCACTGCGTTGAAGCTGTAGCCTGCTCGCCCCCGAGTTGCTGCGACACAGAAACCCGCATGAGGCCCGCCCAATCTTCTCAGATCGTTTCTTGAAAGCATCAAGAAAGTATCCAAGGGTTCTTGGTTGAAGAGGCCGCAGGCTGGGGCAAGACCAACTGCAAAAGATTCCGAGATAACTTCGGGAGCACAAACAAGAGCCACCGCCCCTGAAGCGTGCCTAGCGGAAGCGGCTGATGCCAAGCCGGCTTCCGCTGTCTCTGCGGTCCGCGCTTGCGTAAACGCCGAAAGCTTGCACAGACTCCGAGAGAAGTTAGGAACAAGTTAACACGATGTCATGTGAAAAATTAATGATGTCATGTGAAAAATGAAGTTTGCGCAAGAACTTTTGCCTTTATGTACCTCTTCTGCATATACTCGCCTTGATTTATCAAAGCTCATGACTCAGCGACCCAAGGTACTTTTGCTGATTCCGCACCTGGGCGGCGGCGGTGCGGAGCGAGTTATCGCGCTGCTGGCGGGGGAACTCTCGCCCCATAAGTACGAACTGCACCTGGGGCTGGTTACGCAGGCGAATGCAGACGCGGGAGCTATGCCAGCCTGGATCCAGATCCATGCTTTGGAAGCGCGCAGGGTGCGCAGCGGAGCTTTTAGGCTACTCAAGCTCATTTGGGGGATCAAGCCCAACATAATCCTGTCCGGTATGGCGCACCTTAATTTTCTGGTACTGCTGCTTCGGCCGCTCATTCCGCGAGAAACACGCGTGCTGGTGCGGCAGAATGGAACCGCCTCAGCGGCCTTGGCTATTGGAGATCTGCCTGGGTATACACCGCAGCTCTACCGGCTGCTCTATCGCCGAGCGGACCAGGTGATTTGTCAGACCAGAGCAATGGCGGACGATCTGGCGAAGGAGTTTGGGATTGGAGACGAACGCCTCGCGGTGTTGGCCAATCCAGTCGATGTGGATGAGATCAGGGATGTGGTTGGCAAAGGCCCGATTCCCTGGTCTGGTCCGGGGCCTCATCTGCTTGCAGTGGGAAGGCTCGCGCGGGTGAAGGGTTTCGATATGCTGATCGAGGCGCTGGCCGTTGTGCGCGAGCGGCTCCCGACGGCCGATCTGGTGATTGCCGGAACCGGCGCGGAGGAGACTGCGCTCAAAGCGCAATGCCGGGAGCTGGGACTGGGGGCTGTTGTGCACTTTCCTGGCTACGTTGAACGGCCCGCTGTGTATTTTGCGGGAGCAACGCTCTTTGTAGTTTCGTCGCGGCACGAAGGAATGCCCAATGCCTTGCTGGAGGCTGCGGCGGGAGGACTTCCGCTGGTGGCTGTACCGGCCTGCGAGGGCATTGCGGATCTGCTTCGCGACCGCGAAGGCACTTGGCTGGCCACGGAGGTTTCTGCTGCTGCGCTTGCTGGCAGCCTTATCGAGACACTACAGGCTCTGCGGCCCGGGGAGCGTTTTTCACACGGATGGATCGAGCCATTCCGCACGGAGAATGCGCTGAAAGCGTATGAAAAGCTGATCGACGCGACGCTGATGGAAGGGCGGCCATGAGGCACGTCGCACTGGTTATCCCAGGACTTGACCGCATTGGCGGCGCGGAGCGGCAGGTGATTTTGCTGGCCAAGGGGCTGCGGAGGCGCGGCTGGAGGGTCAGCGTGGTGACGCTTTCGGGAACCGGAGGCAGCGCGGCTACTGAACTTAAATCTGCGAGTGTTTCGTTTTTGAGCTTGGAGATGCGCAAGGGGCTGGCCGACCCGCGCGGATGGATTCGCTTTCGACGCTGGCTGAGGAGCGAATCGCCGGATCTGGTTCACGCGCACCTATCCCACGCGGCGGGGCTGGCGCGCTGGTCGCGGCTGTGGGCGCCGGTGCCGGCGCTGGTGGATACGGTGCACAGTTCCTGGACTGGAGGGCTGCTGCGCAGGCTGGGGTACCGATGGAGCTGCGGGATGCCAGACAGAGTGACTGCGGTGAGCCAGGCCGTGGCGGATGCGCATCTTGCCGCGGGCATGGTCGTGGAGAAAAAGCTGATTGTGCTGCCAAACGGCGTCGATGTGAAGACGTGGCAGCCGAATGGAACTATGCGCACGACGACCCGCCGGAAATTGGGCCTTGCGAACGAGTTTTTGTGGCTGGCAGCGGGCCGGCTGGAGCGCGTGAAGGACTATCCCACGCTGCTGAGGGCTTTTGCGCATACGGAAGCTACCAGCCACCTGGCGATTGCCGGCAGCGGACTGCTCGAAGGTGAACTGAGGCAAATGGCCGCGGCACTGGAACTGGATCGGCGAGTTCATTTTTTGGGTTTCGAACCTGACGTGCGCCGCTGGATGCAGGCAGCGGATGGATTTGTTCTTTCTTCGCGCTGGGAAGGGTTGCCGATGGCGCTGCTGGAGGCTGCTTGCTGCGCTCTGCCCGTGGTAGCAACAGACGTCCCCGGCACGCGGGAGGTTGTG
>JAATFE010000150.1 GCA_015655365.1 Terriglobales bacterium | reverse complement strand
GGCAAAGCCCAGCGTCGAGTTCAACTCGTCCACCGTTCCATATGCCTCAACGCGCAAATCCGCTTTCGATACGCGGATGCCTCCGGCGAGACCCGTCTGGCCGCCGTCTCCTGTTTTCGTAGCGATGCTCACGAAACCTCCCGTAGGCCGCTGCCCTCCGCAAACGGCTCCTGCAACTGCTGAATGTTAAGCAGCAAGACTTGCTTTGCCGATCCACGGCTATAGCGCACTGCAATCTCTTCGTCCAGAAAATCTATCACCATCGGCGGATGCTCTGAAAACAGAACTTTCTGCGAGAAGAACCGGCTGCCGACAGCGCCCACCTGGGCAAGGGATTTCGCATGAACAACGACGCACGGGACCAGGCGCACGCCCTGCTTCAACAATCGGAATGAACGATGATACCCGTCACGAAGAAACCATCGGCCGCGATAGGATGCGACTTCCATATAGGGGTTTTTGGAAAGTGGGTGGAGCGGAAGCGCCAGATCGAGAAGCTGCCGCGCCCCCTCCCTAAGATGAATTGGGCTCCTATCGTGGTGCGGGAATCCGATCCGGCGCTGGAAAGCGATCAGCTTCCGCAGGTCGACAATGGCCAGTTCCCAAGCGAGGCCATCGAAATCCCCGCTCGACGCAACCGTGTCCTTACGGGCCGCAAGCGAACCGGCGAGTTTACCGGTCTCCTCGATGGAGATGGGAGAATGAGCCGGATAGGGCAACCTCACCGCCAAACTGCGCTGCGCGTGACAGGCCGCATTCCGCAATTGTTCCTCTCCAAGCAGGCCGCGATCCACCGAGCTATCGAATCCCCACGCCGCCAATTCCCGGATTTCGAAATGCTGAAGATTCATTGCAAAACCTCGCGAAAGGACACTCGAACAGCAGCAACGACTGTTGCGCAGTAGGGTGCGGTCTTTGCCCAGGCTTCGTCCTCTGAGAACTCGAAGAATCTTGTGAGCGCATAGCGCATCACGCCGCGATGTGTAACGATGGCTGTTGTCCTCTTCGCCGCTTCGTCAAGACACAGTGCAATGACAGCATCGACTCGCGCGGTGAAATCGATGTATGCTTCTCCGCCCGGCGCACTCCGCAGAGGGAAATCCCGAAGCCAGTCACCTGCTTCCCGTGGAAAGCGATCTTCAATCTCTTGCCATTTCAGGCACTCCCAAAGGCCAAAGTGAATCTCTCTCAGTGCAGGCAAGTAGTTAACGCCCACACCGATGCGCTGCGCGATGGCTGCTGCAGTCCGCGATGCGCGGCGCAGGTCGCTCGAATCGATGCGCTCAATTCCCAGCGTTACAACTTCTTCCGCGAGACGAGTCACCTGACTCTCGCCGGCGGCGTTCAGATCCGGGTCGCTTTGGCCGCAGAACCTGCCGGCCATATCGGTCTCTCCGTGGCGAATAAAGACGATCGTGTTCATCTCTGCCAAACCCCGCAAAAGTAAACCGCCAGCAACGTGAGCTGGCTGGCCGCGCCAAAACAGTCGCCCGTAATGCCGCCGATTCGATTCTTGAAATACAAGCCGCCGAACAACGCCACCGCCGATGCGGCGGCAACGGGCCAGACCGCCGACATGTGCAGCAGGAATCCCACGACACCAAGAGAAATAAGCGTTCCCACCGCGAGAGAGATGACCGACACGTGGCGCGCGATGCGGGCTCCTTGTCCATCCTGCTCACGAGCAGAAGGCAGCACGGCCCCAAGCGGCAGAATGATCCAACGGCAGAGCACCTCGGCGGAGATCGCATACTGGATAAAGCTGGCAGCGGGGATGTACGTCAGCAGCAGCACGCGGCCTCCCACCGAGAAGACCAGCGCGAGCGCCCCATAGCTGCCGATCCGGCTGTCTTTCATGATGGCAAGAACCTGTTGCCGATTCCATCCCCCTCCAAATGCATCGGCTGCATCGGCAAGGCCGTCTTCGTGCAGTCCTCCGGTCACGAGAGTCGAGAAGAGCACGATCAACAACGCAATGACTGCGCTGGGAAGGTGTGTCTGCAACAGCCGGTAGAGTCCGGCGACGCCGGCTCCCACGGCAAAGCCAACCAGGGGAAAGTACATTGCCGCGCGCGGCAGTGCGTCCGGCTTGTAAGCAAGCCGGTTGAGAGGCAGGCGGGTCAGGAACTGAAATGCCGCCGCAATATCTTGAAAGATCGTGCTCATTCGTTTGCCGTACTCACTCGTGCGGATGAGAATGTTGCCATCTCGGTGAATAGCCGAACAGAAGATTCGATTACTGGCATGGCCAGGACCGCGCCCGTCCCCTCGCCCAGCCTCATCCCCAGTTGGAGAATCGGTGTGAGCCCGATGTACCGAAGCAGGTGCCGGTGTCCCGGCTCTTCCGAGCAATGGCCTGCAAACAGGTACCCACTCACTTCAGGCGCAAGACCGTGCGCGATGGCCGCTGCCGCCGTCGAGATGAAACCATCGCAGATCACGGCCATCCGATTCGCCGCGGCACAGAGGATGAAGCCGGTCATGGCCGCGATTTCCAATCCGCCCACGCAGCGAAGAATCTCCAGGGGCTCCAGTGTCCCGGTTGAGTCGCCGAAGTGCCTCTCAAGCGATTCTCGCAGAATATTGAGCTTGCGGTCTCTGCCCGCCGGGTCGAGGCCAGTGCCGCGGCCAGTCACTTCGCCAATCGGCTGCTTCGTCAACACAGCGGCAATCGCGCTCGCCGATGTTGTATTGCCAATACCCATTTCCCCAACGGCCACCAGGGTTTGCCCCTGTTGTTTTGCAGACTGCGCGAGACGAATGCCGGTTTCGATAGCGGCCGCGAGGTCCTCCTGTGTCATCGCGGGTTCGCGAAGCATATTTCCGGAGCCGCGTCGAACTTTCATCAGGCAGAGTCCCGGCGCAGGATCGAACTCCGCATCCACGCCCACGTCCACGACGGTGAGTTGCGCATCGTGCAACCGCGCAAGCACATTGATCGCCGCACCGCCCGCAACAAAGTTGTGCACCATCTGCGCGGTGACCTCCCGCGGATAGGCACTCACTCCCTCGGCGGTCACGCCATGATCGGCGGCAAACACATAGACGGCCCGGCGCAATGGAAACGGGACACTGCCGGAAAAAATCGAGAACATCTGCGTTGCAATGTCCTCCAATTGGCCCAGGCTGCCGATTGGTTTGGTCAGGCTGTCGAGCCGGAGTCGGGCTTCGGCCGTGTGGCGGGGATCGATTGGCTCGATGCTCGCGATCACGCTCGCCATGGATGAAAGTTGGATCTGACTCATAGGACATGCTCCATTCGATTCCGCATTCGCTCCAGCAACCTGGGGCGGTGACGCGGGAGACAGTTAAACGCAATTTCAAGAATCTCGGGCCGCAATATCTCATCAGGCGAGCCTTGCCGCATTGGCTCACCTGGGCTCATCAGCCACACGGAAGAGAAGGTTCCCTCAATCAGCGCAAGGTCGTGCATCGAGGCGACAATGGCAATCCCCTGGCGGCGCAACAAGTCGATCAGATCGATCATCTCGAACTGACGCCCGATATCCAGGTGCTGCATCGGTTCGTCCAGCAGCAACAACTGCGGCTGCTGCGCAAGGCCGAGCGCGATTTTCGCGCGTTGGCGTTCGCCGCCGCTGAGTTCGTTGAAGACGCGCGACCGCAGCAACCAGGTGTCCGTCAATTCCATGGCGCGCCGCATCGCCTCATAGTCGGCGGAGCATAATCCGCCAAACATTTTCAGAAACGGCGTGCGGCCCTGCTCCACGAACTGTTCGACGGTAAATGAAAACGGAACCTCGACATTCTGCGGCACGAACGCCACCGATCTTGCAATCTCCCGTTGTTTCAAAGACCGCAAATCCGTGCCCTTCAATGTCACTTGCCCACACGCGGGAGCGAGCGTGCCGGCCGCCAGTCGCAGCAAGGTCGTCTTGCCTGCGCCATTTGGCCCTACCACCGCGATGCACTGGTTCTTGAAGACACTGGCATCCATATCCCTGAGAATGTTTCTATCCCCATAGGCAAAGCCGACTTGCGCGAACTCGATCAGAGGTTTCATGACATCGCTCCCTGCTTGGTCTTGCGCAAGAGGTACAGAAAGAAGGGCCCTCCGATGAGAGCCGTCAACACACCCACCGGCAACTCCGCCGGAGCAATGGCGGTGCGCGCTACCGTATCCGCCACCAATAGAAAGAACGCTCCGGCCAATGCCGTTGCCGGCAGCAACCGCACATGGTCGGGTCCCAGCACCATGCGCAGCATGTGCGGGACGATCAATCCCACAAAGCTGATCAATCCACCCAGGGCCACCGCCGCAGCCGTCAAAATCGATCCGATCACGATGACGGCAATGCGTGTCTGTTGCACGGAAAGGCCGAGATGCGTTGCATACTCCTCGCCGAGCGCGAGCGTGTTCAGGTTGCGAGCCAGCGGAACCGAACCCGCAAGCCCAATCGCCAGCATCGTTGCCACAATCGCCAACTGTGGCCATGTGGGTTGGGCAATGGTTCCATGCAGCCACGAGGTCAGCACGCGCATGCCTGTCCCGAAGTCGCGGTCCATCACTTCGAGGAAATACGACGAGTAGCTGAGCATGGTGCTCACCGCGAATCCCGCCAGCAGCAGAGCCACCACCGGCGTGCGGCCATCCACGCGCGCCAGCCAATATACGAGCGTGATCGAGCCCAGTGCGCCGGCAAAGGCCAACAGCGCG